>CAYVWO010000226.1:0-4874 GCA_964455495.1 uncultured Tessaracoccus sp. | reverse complement strand
CCTCGATGACCGCGATGGTGTCGCCCTCGGCGACCGACTGGCCCTCCTCGACGTTCACCTTCACGATCGTGCCCTGCATCGGCGACGTCAACGAGTTGCCGCTGGGGGCCGAGACCTTGCTTCCGCCGCGGTCGCGCTTGGTCGGCCGCTTGGCCACCTTCGCCTGTGCGGGGCGAGCGGCGAAGCCGCCGGGCAGCTTCACCTCGACGCGCTTGCCGTTGACCTCGACGACGACGATCTCGGGCTCCGGGTTGTCCTCGTCCTCGCCGAGCAGGCCGGTGTACGGGGCGATCTCGCCGGTGAATTCGGTCTCGATCCACCGGGTGTGGACGCCGAACTCGCCGCCGGGGGCGGTGTAGGCCGGGTCGTCGAGCACGGCCCGGTGGAACGGAACGACGGTGGGCATGCCCTCGATCAGCAGCTCGGCCAGCGCGCGGCGCGAGCGGGCGATGGCCTGGTCGCGGTCGGCGCCGGTCACGATGATCTTTGCGACGAGCGAGTCGAACGCGCCGGGAACCGTCATGCCGACGTGGTAGCCCTCGTCGACGCGGACGCCGGGTCCGCTAGGCGCGTGCCACTTCACGAGCGTGCCGGGGGCGGGCATGAAGTTGCGGCCCGCGTCCTCGGCGTTGATCCGGAACTCGATCGAGTGCCCGCGCACGGCCGGATCGTCGTAGCCCAGCTCCTCGCCGGCGGCGATGCGGAACATCTCGCGCACCAGGTCGATCCCCGTGACCTCCTCGGACACCGGGTGCTCCACCTGGAGGCGCGTGTTGACCTCTAGGAAGGAGATGGTGCCGTCGAGGCCGACGAGGAACTCGCACGTGCCCGCGCCGACATAGCCGGCCTCGCGCAGGATCGCCTTGCTCGAGTCGTACAGCCGGGCGATCTGATCGTCGGTGAGGAACGGCGCGGGCGCCTCCTCGACCAGCTTCTGGTGGCGACGCTGCAGCGAGCAGTCTCGGGTCGACACGACGACGACGTTGCCGTGCCGGTCCGCGAGGCACTGCGTCTCGACGTGGCGCGGCTTGTCGAGGTAGCGCTCGACGAAGCACTCGCCGCGGCCGAAGGCGGTCACGGCCTCGCGGGTGGCCGACTCGAACAGCTCCGGCACCTCCTCCAGCGTGCGGGCCACCTTCAGCCCGCGCCCGCCGCCGCCGAACGCGGCCTTGATCGCGATGGGGAGCCCGTGCGCCTCGGCGAACGCGACGACCTCGTCGGCGCCCTCGACCGGATCGGCCGTGCCGGGAACGAGCGGCGCGCCCACCTTCTGCGCGATGTGGCGCGCCTTGACCTTGTCGCCCAGGGACTCGATCGCGGACGGCGGTGGGCCGATCCAGATCAGCCCTGCGCCCTCGACGGCCGCCGCGAAGGACGTCGGCCAGCTTCACGAACAGCGAGTCGGCGTCCGAGTCGGCGTACACGGCCACCGACTCGATGCCCGCGTCACGGGCGGCCCGGATGACTCTGACGGCGATCTCTCCGCGGTTCGCGATGAGGACCTTCTTGATGGCGTCGTTGCCCACGGTCTCTTCCTCCTGGATTGAGTACGCCAAGAGTCTAGTGCCCCGTCGAGTCTCCGCGAGCCGGAACCCCCGAAGAACCATCGTTCCGGCTCAGCCTCCGTGTTCCGGGGCGCGCTACCCCTCGACCTTCGGCTGCTCGCCGGTCGTTCCCAGGCGGCGCTCGGCGGCGCGCTCGCGCTCCGCCATGTCCGCGGCACCGGGGCCGGCGAGCTTCCGGTTCCGCTCCTCCGCCTCGGGCGACCCGGAGTACAGCCGCGCCTCGGGGCTCCGCGACGACAGCGTGGTCTCCACGGGCGACTCCGCGTCGTCGGCCTTCGGGTGCCGCCGCTGGTCGATCCAGGACTGGAGCCACCTCGGCAGCGCGGGGCTCTCACCGGTGTCCTCGACGGCGGCCTGGGCCTCCATGTAGCGCGTCTCCTCGGCCTGCTGCTCACGCTCATACTCTTCGACAACCTGCTCCACGAAGTGCTCGCGCTCCTCGACGGGCGGCGCAGTGGTGGTCTCCGGCTCGACCCGGGTGCGCGGCAGCGCGTAGACCGCGTTTCGCTGCACCCACGCGATGAGCTCCTCGCGGACGAAGCAACGCAGGTCCCACAGATCGCCGGAGGTGGCAGCCGAAACGACGGCGCGGATCCGAACCGTTCCGCCGACGGCGTCCGTCACCTGCAGCGACGCGTCTCGGCCGTCCCACAGGTCACTCGACGAGACCAGCCGGATCAACTCCACCCGCATGGCCTCCACCGGGATGAGCCAGTCGAAGTCGAACTCGATGCCACCTAGCAGCCGCGGCTCTCGGCGCGTCCAGTTCTCGAACGGCTGCGTCGTGAAGTGGCTGCTCGGCACGATCCAGCGCCGGTCGTCCCAGGTGCGCACGACGACGTAGGTGAGCGTGATCTCCTCGACGGAGCCGCCGTGCTCGCTGAAGACGATGAGGTCCCCGACGCGCAGCGAGTCCGAGAACGCCACCTGCATGCCGGCGAACACGTTGGCCAGCGAAGACTGCGCCGCCATGCCGGCGATGATCGAGAGTACGCCGGCCGAGGCGAAGAGGGAGGCCCCGACGGCGCGGAAGCTCTGGAACGTGAGCAGGGTGCCCGCGAGCGCGCACACCCACACCACGACGATGAGCACCCGCGTGATGATCTGCATCTGGGTGCGGACGCGCCGGTAGTGCGCGGTCTCCTCGTCGTTGGGGTCGCTGCGGTGGATCACGGCGTCCTCGACCGAGCGAACCATGGCCGTGAGCAGGTAGGCGCCGGCGACGATCAGCAGGATTATGAAGACGTGGCCGAACAGCTGCCGCCAGGGAGGATCGGAGCTGCCGAGCGCGGGGGAGGTGGCGAGGAGCACCGTGAGCCCCGCGCCGAGCAGCAGGCAGAAGATGCGTTGCGGGGCGCGCATTCGCTTGGTCAGGCCGCGCATCCGCGGGTGACGGCGGGCGAGTGCCCAGCCGCCCACCGAGATGACGATCGACGCGACGGCGCCAAGCACGAGGCCGAGCCCCGCCCAGCCCGCGATGGTCAGGATGTCCAGCGCGACGTCCTCGCCGTCCACGGCTACCCCCGATCCGTCCGGAGCGTCAGCGCCGACAGCGTCCCGGTCACCGTGTACGCACCCTGCCAGGCGCCGTCGGTGAAGAGGAGCGAGTCGTCGCCGTCGGCGGTGACCTCGAAGCCGACCTCAGGGAGCGCGGCGCGGAGGTAGGCGGCGGTCTCGGCGCTCGACGGGCCCGTGAAGACGGCGGTGATGTTGTTGACGGCGTTGGTGCCCTGGTCGAGGATCGCGGAGGCGGGGATGGAGACTCCCGCCGGGGCGTTGGTGAAGCCGAGGTCGGTCAGGAAAACCCCGCCGTCGGGCGCGGCGGCCGGCGCGGTCCGCGCGGGTGGCGACGGCGGCGTGGACACAGGAGCGCCCGAGCACCCCGCCAGAACGAGGACGATGGCCGAGGCCAGGAGGTTGCGACGCACGCCGCAACTCTACTTCGCCCAGAGGGACTCCCAGCGGACGCCGGCGTCGATCACCATCTGGCGCACCAGGGGAAGAGAGAGGCCGACGACGTTGAACGGGTCGCCGTCGATGGCGGTGACGTATGCTCCGCCGATCCCGTCGATCGTGAAACCGCCGGCGACGCGTTGCGGCTCGCCGGTGGCGACGTAGGCGTCGACCTCGGCGTCGTCCAGGTCCGCGAACCGGACCTTGGTGGTGCCGAGGCGGGTCTGGGCGCGCTCCTCGCCGCCCTTGAGTACGACGACGCGGTGGCCCGTATGCAGCAGGCCCTCGCGGCCGCGCATGTGGCGCCACCTCTCGACGGCGGCCTCGCGGGTCCCCGGCTTGCCGTGCGCCCTGCCCTCGAACTCGAGCACCGAGTCACACGCGATGACGACGGCGTCGCCCTCGACCTGGGGCACGACGACGGCCGCCTTCGCCTCCGCGAGCCGGCAGGCCAGCCGCGACGGAACCGCGTCGCGGACCTGGTGCTCGTCGAAGCCGGAGACCACCACCTCGGGATGGAGCCCGGCGGCGCGCAGCACGAGGCGGCGGGCGGGGGACTTGGAAGCCAGGATCAGGCGCATGCGCCCAGCCTAACGACGGCCGGTCACAGCCGGTGGTGGGTCCGCCACGCCTCGCGGCCGCTGACGAGGGTGGGGCGCAGCGTCCGGTAGTACGACTTCCACCCGCCCGCGAGCGGGCGGTCGTCGGCCTGCCGGAGCTGCTCCTGCTGCGACGCGGCGGCGAGCACCGTGGCGATCGCCGCGACCTCCTCCTCGCTGAGCTTCGCCTTCCCGAACGAGATGGGACGGGTCATAGCGGAATGTTCCCGTGCTTCTTCGGCGGAAGGGTCTCCCGCTTGGTTCGCAGCAGCCTCAGGGCCCGGATCACCTGCGCGCGCGTCTCGTGCGGGTAGATGACCTGGTCGATGTAGCCCCGGTCGGCGGCGACGTACGGGTTGGTCAGCTCGTCGTCGTACTCCTGGATGAACCGGGCGCGCTCGGCATCCGGGTCCTCCGCGGTGGCCAACTGCTTGCGGTAGAGGATGTTGACCGCGCCCTGGGCGCCCATGACGGCGATCTGCGCCGTCGGCCAGGCCAGGTTGATGTCGGCGCCGAGGTGCTTGGAGCCCATGACGTCGTAGGCGCCGCCGTACGCCTTGCGCATGATGATCGTGATGAGCGGCACGGTGGCCTCGGCGTACGCGTAGATGAGCTTGGCGCCGCGGCGGATGATGCCGTTCCACTCCTGGTCGGTGCCCGGCAGGAAGCCCGGCACGTCGACGAACGTGATGACCGGCACCGAGAACGCATCGCACGTGCGCACGAACCGGGCCGCCTTCTCCGAGGCCTCGATGTC
>CAYVWO010000225.1:0-4887 GCA_964455495.1 uncultured Tessaracoccus sp. | reverse complement strand
GGCGCCTCGCTGAACCGATGGTCGCGGGCGACGCGCACGCCGTCGACGAAGAGCTCCATGCCCTTCGCGCCGGAGCCGCCGACGACGTGGTCCCACTGGTTGCCCCTGATGGCGTTGCGCGCCGTCACGGTGCGGCGGGCCGTGTCGGTGATAGTGAAGTTGGGCCTGCCCGTGTTGTCGAGGTAGAGCACCCGGTCAGTGCTGATGGAGGTGCCGCTCAGCTGGCTTCCCATGCCGACGATGCGGCCGCCACGGCTGCTCGTCGTCTTCACCCACGCCTCGACGGTCACGGCTTTGCCGATCATCTCCTCGTTCTCCGAGCGGATCTGGGTGGTGTTCTTCGCCGTGATGGACGCGTTCGACTCGTTCGACAGCGCACCCGCGACCCCGAAGGTCGACACGTTCGCCTGCTTGCCGTGCGCGTCGCCGATCGTATCCAGGAACTGCGCCGAGCTGGAGGGCTCGTCGAGCCGCCAATAGTGCGACGCGCCCGCCGTCGCCACCGCGTTCGCATAGGTAGAGGCGGTGCCGGTGGCGACGGTCACGTAGGGTGTCCACGCGGACCACTGATCGTTGCCGTCGGCGTCGCGGCCGCGAATCTGGTAGCGCACGCTCGCGCCCACCGGCGCTGCCGCGTCTACGTAGCTGAGCGTCGGAGTTGCCCAGAACGTCGCCGCCTCACGAGTAACGGTCGCGATGCGCGAACTCGAGGTGCCGTTGCTGCGGTACACATCGTAGAGCAAGGTGGCGTCGTCGCGGTCGTACATCGCGTCGAAGACCACACGCATCTTGCCGTCAGGAAGCTGCACGAGGGTGGGCGCCGCATTGCCGGCGATCGTCGGCTTGGCGCTCGGGCTAGCTCCCCGCTTCGCGAAACGGGTAAGCGACTGCTGGTTCACCCCGTTGACCCGCGGGAACTCACCAGCCAGGACCAAGTAGTCGCCGTTACCCGTCACCGTCCAGGCAGCCTGCTGCGACGAGGTGTAGGTGCCGAATGCGAGCGTCGGGAACCAGTGCAGCAGCCCGGTGTAGTCCATCCCGATGAAGTCCCACCCGTAGGCGTCCTTCGTGGTGTAGGTGCCGATCTTCTGGTCGATCCGCTCGGCCGTCGCATTCTGCCAGCGATTCCTGGGGTTCGTGTCGGGGAAGGAGCCGACCTGCGTGCAGTCGTGCTCGTGACCGACGGTGTAGAGGACGCCGTCCATCGGGAAGGTGTCGTAGGTGTCGCCGAGGCAGTTGTTCATCCAGTTGATCTCGCCCGTCGTCGGGTTGGCGGAGAACGAGCCCTCGAAGGTGGCGCCTGAGCCGAACGCGTAGCCGGCACCGAAGATCGACGTTCCGTCGGTGGAGAGGGTGTCGATCGCGCCGTTGGCGCCTGCCGTCCGCAGCCGCTGGTTGGCCGCCCACGGCAGGGTCTCGCCGGTCTGCGCATCGAGCGAGCCCATTCCGTAGGCGCTCACGCCGTTGAGCGTGGTCAGCGAGCCGCCGACGATGACGCGCGACTTGTCCGGTGCGGCCACCATCGTCCACACGTAGCCGGTGTCACCGCCGTCGGGAGCCCAGGCGAGCAGGTTCCCGGTTTGGGCGGCGTACGCGGCGAGCAGCTTGCGGGGCTGGCTGTTCGCCGCCCGGAAGTTGCCGCCCGCGTAGACGGTGTCGTTGATCAGTGCGAACCCGCGCACCTGCCCGTCGGTGCGGGCATTGAAGGAGGTGAGGGGGGCGCCCGGCTGCGTCAGGTCGAAGGAGGCGATGTGGCCGCGTGCGACGTTGTCGACGGTTGTGAAGTCGCCGCCGACGTAGAGCCTGGTTCCCGCCTCGTTGGCCCGAATGACCAGCCCCTGGCCATTCAGGGAGTGGGCGAAGGGCACCGGGTTACCGGTGGTCACGTCGAACGCGAAGATGTTCTTGGCCTCGACCGAGAGCGGGCTGCCCACGGCCTCGCCCGGCGGCCGCGCGTGAGTGAACTCACCGGTCACGTACGCGGTGTCGCCCACGACGACGCTGCTCCATACGACACCGTTCAACTGCCAGGTGGGCAGCTGCTGGGCCGTGACCGTCGGCGGATCGCCGGGAAGTGTGGCGGCCACCGCCGCCTGGGGTGCCTGCAGCGCCACGATGCCTGATGCGACGACGAGCGCGCCGGACAAGAGGCTGATCAGGTGTGTACGCAGGGGCGAGGTCTTCTTAAACATGGCCCATCCTGAGTTCGGTCACTCGCGGCGCGAGCGGAGTCTTGGTCAACGGTGCGAGCACGACAGCTCGCACCAGGAAGCCGCCGAACGCGAGGCCCGCGGCGAGAACGAAAGGCGTCCACGAGGCCGAGACTCCGGCAGCGAGGACGGAAACGAGGAGCACGAGCGCGAAGCCCGCGTCGACAAGACGACACGCGAAGACACGCCGCTGGCGCCCCTTCACGGCCGCGAGGCTGGCGAACGGCTGGAACGAGGCCGACGCGATCACGTAGGCGACCCATCCGGCCACCGTCAGGCGCTCGATCGAGAAATCGGGACCGCTGATGAACCGACCGAGCGAATCGGAGAACAGCACGAGGAAGGAGCCGATGACGAGCGCGGCGCCCATCATCGAGCCAGACGCCCGCCACGCACGACGGCGAAGGGCTGAGACACCCAACTCCTTGTCTCGCACATAGCTGGACAACAGGTAGGACCCGAAGCCCTGGACGGTGAGCAGGACGGGGGCGACCAGGATGCGCGCGCCTTCGACGAGGCCGAGGGCCGCACCCCCCGCGAACACCGTGACGAGGATGCGGGACAGGGTCAGCATGAGCTGTGGCACCGCGACCTGCGCCCCGCGCCAGGAGCCGAACGCCCCGACCATCCCGAACCGGGAACCCCGGATGGCCACCCAGCGGCGTTCGTCCGGGGGAAGCAGCAAGATCCCGATGAGGATCCCCGCGGTCTGCCCGAGAACAAGGCCCCCGAAGAACGCCTCTACCGTGACCCCGCCCAGCGCCACGGTGATGCCGACGAAGCCGAGCGACGTCGCCACGGCGGCGCTGTCGATGATGACGAGACGCCAGAACTGCATGACCCCCATGAACACCCGACGGACCAACTCCTCGAGTTGGAAGGCGGCCAGCGCCGCCGCGAAGAGCAAAGCCTGGAATGGGGTGAGCAGAGTCACCGCCATCACGATGCCCGCGACCGTCGCCGAGGCCCCGACCAGCAGCAGCGCCCAGCCCTGCAGCGCGCCGCGGATCTTCGGATCCTCGCGATCGAGGATCACGAGCGAGTCGCCAACCATGCCGCTGGCGAGCGCCGTCGCAAGGACGATCACGCCGAGAGACAGGCTGATGAGCCCGAGCCCGGCCGCACCGAGCGTCCACGCGGCGACGATCTGCAGCCCGAAGCTGCCGACCGCCTGCCACACCTGGGCGACCGCCGCACCTACTGCCCGTGACCTCAGGAGCCCCCCGACCCGCATTGCCATGATTCAGCTCAATCCGCCCCGGAACACCGCGGAGGTGTGTACGCCATCGAAGTCGACGACGACCGTGACCTGAGACCGCGAGGCCTTCGGAACGGCGAAGGCGTAGCGTGCCTTGGCCGTCTTGCCCGGCTTCACCTTCCCCGCGAAGTCGGCAACATCTGCCTCCTCGACATAGACGGGGGCGATCTGCTGGTCCTCTGCGTCGAGGACCGTCACGACCGTCGTGTCGAGGTCGATCGGCTCCTTGCCGCCGTTGAGGATCTCGAGTGAGAGGATGGCGTAACCGCGGCCCGGGAAGCGCCCGGGACCCTCCTTGGTCTCCTCACCGAACTCGACGTCGGCGATGCGCAGAGCCACGCCGTCGCCATAGGCCAGCTCTTCCTTGATCTCGGCCGGCTCGGCGGAGACCGTGGGATTGGACGCGTCGCCCGAACGCTGCACCTTGGGCAACGGGGTCGACTCGCCCGGCGGGGGCGTGGCCGCCTTCGTCGGCTCCGACGAAGGCGAGACGCTCGGCTCGGGCGACGAGCTGGTCCCCGGTGAGGGGCTGTTCTCGACCGGGCCGGTAGTCGCGGACACGCTACTGCCCGGCGATGGCATGTTTTCCGGCGGTTCGGTGGCCCCCGTGCATCCAGCCGACAGCGCGATGACGGCAATCGCTGCGGCAATCCGGACCTTGTTGGTCCCCATTTTCGTTCTCCCCCCGAAGAATCGTCGGGGGACGCGTCTAGAAACAGCTTCAGCGCCCATGGCATCAGCCCGAGCCTCTTCAGCTTCCCCCCTAGGTGGAGCATAACCTGGTGGGGGCGCCATGTCACGAGCTTTTTCCACCCGCCGGAACACTGGTCAAACTCGCGGACGGCCCACTAAGGTCGAGAGAGGGATCGATAGGCGCCATCGGCGCGGGTCGGGGGGATCCATGTACATCAACGACGCCACGGGCCGTCCACAGAGCGGAGGGTACCGAGCTGCGGTGCTGCGGCTGCAGGCGGCGCAGAAGCCGTCGGCGGGAACACCGCTCTACTCGCGCCTGATCAACCGCCCGTTCGGGCGCAGGCTCGCAGCGCTCGCGTATCTGGGCGGCCTCACCCCGAACCAGGTCACGTTGATCAGCGCGTTTCTCACGGGCTCCGCCCTCGTTCTCCTCGCGGTCCTGCCACCCACGTGGTGGCTGGGCGTCCTGGTGAGCGCGCTGCTGGTGCTTGGCTACGCCTTCGACGCCGCGGACGGACAGTTGGCCCGGCTACGCGGCGGCGGCAGTCCCCAGGGTGAGTGGCTGGACCACACCGTGGACGCGGCAAAGGCGAGCGCGCTACATCTGGCCATCTTGATCACCGCCTACCGGCACTTCGGCCTGACCGATGCCTGGCTCCTCGTCCCCATCGCCTATGCGGTAGTGGACGGCGTGATCTTCATGGGCAAGATCCTGAAGGACCT
>CAYVWO010000224.1:0-4889 GCA_964455495.1 uncultured Tessaracoccus sp. | reverse complement strand
TGATCGGCTGGACCGGCGCGATCGCGGCCTTCGGACCGTTCCTGTTCGGCGTGGGCCTGACCATGATGTCGCCGACGACGTTCTACATGATCGGCGCGGTGTGGGCGGTCTGCTGCATCGCCATCACGTGGGTCCGCTACGCCCGCCCGGGTGCCCCGAAGAAGAGCTGACCCTGGTCTCACGTCGGCGCCGGTGGTCTCAGCTCGAGAGCGCCGGCGCCGGCCTGTTCCCGGTACGGGCGGAAATGTCGGTGGGCACTCCTAGGGTGGGACCATGAACGCGAAGCGCAACTCGAAGGTCGCCCGCGGCGACATCGTGCGCTCGTCTGCGGCCGAGTACCTGACGTTCGTCGCCGCCACGGGCGAAGACGACCAGAGCGTCGAGATGAGGTACGAAGACGAGAACATCTGGCTGACCCAGAAAATGATGGCGGCGCTCTACGACATCTCTGTGCCAGCTGTGAGCCAGCATCTCAAGCGGGTGTTCGATGACCATGAGCTTCACCCGGGGACAGTTGTTAAGTTTTACTTAATAACTGCCTCTGACGGCAAGTCGTACCGCGCTAAGCACTACAGCCTGCAGGCGATCGTCGCGGTGGGCTTCAAGGTCAACAACGCCCGTGCGGTGCAGTTCCGCAAGTGGGCCGGCCAGATCGTGAAGGACTACACGATCCAAGGTTGGACGATGGACGTCGAGCGTCTCAAGAGCGGACACATGTTCACCGACGCCTACTTCGGGCGTCAGCTGGAGGTCATCCGTGACATCCGTGCCTCGGAGCGCAAGTTCTACCAGCAGATCACGGACATCTATGCGACGGCGTTCGACTACGACCCCCAGTCCGCGATCACGCGGGACTTCTTCGCGCTCGTGCAGAACAAGCTGCACTGGGCCACCCACCGGCATACGGCTGCCGAACTGATCGTCGAGCGTGCCGACGCCGACAGGCCGTGGATGGGGCTCACAAACTGGGCTGCCGCGCCTGACGGCAAGATCGTCAGGTCTGACGTGTCGATAGCGAAGAACTACCTGAACGAGTCCGAGCTGGACTTCCTGAATCGGATCGTCTCGATGTATCTCGATTACGCCGAGCTGCAGGCGACGCGCAAGATCGCGATGTCGATGCAGGACTGGGCCGACCGACTCGACGGCTTCCTAGAGTTCAACGGAACCGAGATTCTCACGGGTCCGGGCAGGATCTCCCATGAGCAGGCCAAGCTGCACGCCGAGACCCAGTTCGAGAGGTACCGGATCGTGCAGGACCGGTTGTTCGTCAGCGACTTCGACCGCTTCCTCGCGCTGGAGAGCGCTGTACTGGACGTCGCGCACCCTGAGGAGGACGGGTGATACCCGAGTTCTACACCCGGCGCCCCGAGTGGTCGGACCGAATCGAGCGGATCGGTGAGCTGATCGGCCGGGTGAGCACGTTCGAGGAGATGGGCGGCGCGGTTCTTGAACTGCGGCGCACGAACCGCATCGCCTCGGTGCACTCGTCGACGGCGATCGAGGGTAACCCGCTGACGCTCGCGCAGGTCTCGGATCTGGCCGACGGCGTACCGGTTTTCGCGCCCCCGCGTGCCGTGCGCGAGGTCGAAAACGCCTTGGCGGCTTATGACGCGATGGGCTCCTTCGACGCGTGGAGCGTCGATGACCTGCTGCGAGCCCATGGGCTGCTGACGGTCGGCTTGGTGGGCGAGTCGGGAGCATTCCGCACGGTCGACGTGGAGATCGTCGGCGTTGACGGAACGGCGCTGCATACAGGCTCGCGGGCGGAGAAGGTTCCGCGCCTCATCGGCGAGCTTCTCGAGTGGGCGAGGGGATCGTCGGATCATCCCCTCGTGGTGTCGAGCGCCGTCCACTACCTCATCGAGCATATTCACCCGTTTCGAGACGGGAACGGTCGTCTCGGCCGGCTGTGGCAGACCCTGATCCTCAGCCGCTGGCCCCCGGTCTTCGCCTGGATGCCGACGGAGTCCTTGATCAGACGCCATCAGGCTGGGTACTACGAGGCCCTCCAGGCCTCGCATGAGCCGGAGATCGACGCGGCCTTCTTCATCGACTACATGCTCGGAATCATCGCGGAGTCGCTGCTCGACTACGAGGCTCGAGTACGCTCCGGCGACACTCATGGCGGGATAAATGGCGGGATAAATGGCGGGATAAACGCCGTCTTGGCGCTCCTGCGCGTGGAGCCTCGGTTGAGCGCTTCAGCGCTCGCGGGCAGGTTGGGTGTGGGTAAGCGCACGGTCGAACGGGATCTGGCCGAACTGAAGTCGGCCGGCCGGCTGCGCCGTGTGGGATCCAACAAGACGGGCTTCTGGGAGATTGTTGGATGAGTGATATCTGGAGCTCCAAGGGATCGCGGCCCACGGTGAACCGCCGCGAGGGGGCGGGTGGCCGAGGTGCTACCGTCCGGGCATGTCGGAACGAGGACGGGTGACTGATGGCTGAACCGGGTAGGACCTTCGCCGGCATCACGGACGTCGACGTCGACCGCGACGCGCTGCGCGCGCTGGTCACCGACGACCGCGCGGGCGCCGTCGTCACCTTCGAGGGCGCCGTGCGCAACCACGATCACGGCAAGGCCGTGACCGGCATCGAGTACGTGGGCCACCCGTCGGCCGAGGAGGTCATGGGCAGGATCGTCGCCGACCTCGCGGGCCGCGAGGGGGTGCACGCCATCGCGGCGCAGCACCGCGTCGGGTACCTGGGGATCGGCGGGGTGGCCCTGTACGTCGCCGTCTCCGCGTCTCACCGCAGGCAGGCGTTCGACTGCGCGTCGGACCTGGTCGAGCGCGTCAAGGCCGAGCTGCCCATCTGGAAGAAGCAGTACCTGGTCGACGGCTCCCACGAGTGGTCGCAATGCCCCTGAGCGCGGAACAGCGGGAGCGGTACGTCCGCAACGTCGACGTCGTCGGCATGGGCGTGGAGGGCCAGGAGCGGCTGCTGGCGTCGTCGGTGCTCGTCATCGGCGCGGGCGGGCTGGGGTCGGCGGCGCTGCCGTACCTGGCGGCGGCGGGCGTCGGCCGGATCGGGGTGGTCGACGGGGACGCCGTCGAGCTGAAGAACATGCAGCGCCAGGTGCTGCACACGGAGCTGGGCCGCAACAAGGCGGAGTCGGCGGCCGAACGGCTGCGGCTGCTGAACACCGACGTGACGGTCGACGAGTACCCCGAGTACCTGACCGCGGAGCGGGCGCGCGAGCTGTTCGCCCAGTACGACCTCGTCATGGACTGCACGGACACCTACGGGGCGAAGTATCTGCTGTCCGACGCCGCCGAGGCGGTCGGCGCGCGCCTGATCTGGGCCTCCGCCGTCGGGATGCAGGGCCAGTGCTCCGTGTTCGGCGTGCCGGACGCGCGCGGCGACAAGCTGTACCTCCGCGACCTGTTCCCGGAGGAGCCCCAGGCGGGCGACTACCCGCTGGCGGTGGAGATCGGCGTGCTCGGCGCGATGGTCGGCCAGGTCGGCGCCCTGGAGGCGACGGAGGCGATCAAGCTGCTGGTGGGCTTCGGCGAGCCCCTCGTCGGCCGCGTGATGGTGCTCGACGCCCTCCGAGGACGCTGGTCCGTGCTGCCGCTGAGAAAGGGATGACATGCTGACCGTCGAGGAGTACCTGGACCGGGTCGTGGCGCTGGCGACCCCGCTGCCGTCCGAGCCCTGCCCCGTCGGGTCCGGGTTCGGGCGCGTGCTGGACGAGGACCTGGTGGCGCGCTTCGCCGTGCCGCCGTTCGACAACTCCGCCATGGACGGCTTCGCGGTCCGCGCCGCGGACGTGGTCGCGGGCCCGGCCCGGCTGAGGGTCGTCGGCGACATCCCCGCGGGCGCGGCGAGCGCGCCGACGGTGGGGGCGGGCGAGGCCGCGCGGATCATGACGGGCGCGCCGATGCCGCCGGGTGCGGACGCCGTCGTGATGGTCGAGGACACGGACCAGGAGCAGGGCGACGTGCCGCTGCCCGAGTCGGTCGCGGTGGTTCCCGTCGCGCCCGGGAAGAACGTGCGGCGCGCGGGCGAGGACGTGGCCGTCGGCGACCTCGTGCTGCGCGCGGGGGAGCGCTGGACCCCCGCCGCCGCGGGGGCCGCGTCGTCGATCGGGTACGCGACGGTGCGGCTACGGCGCCGGCCCAAGGTCGCGGTGCTCGCGACCGGAACCGAGCTCGTCGCGCCCGGCGAGCCGATCGGCTTCGGCCAGATCCCCGACTCCAACTCGCTCCTCATCGCGGGCCTCGTGGAGCGGTTCGGCGGCGAGGTCGTCTGCGCGCGCGCCGTCTCCGACGACGTCGACGACTTCCGCGCCGCGCTCGCCGAGGCCGTGGAGGCCGACGTGATCGTCACCTCCGGCGGCGTCTCCGTCGGCGCGTTCGAGGTGGTGCGCCAGGTGGTCGAGGGCGAGATCGAGTTCGTGAAGGTGGCCATGCAGCCCGGAAAGCCGCAGGCATGCGGGCGGTTGCGCGCCGCGGACGGCCGCGAGCAGGCGCTGCTCGCCCTGCCCGGCAACCCCGTCAGCGTCTTCGTCTCCGCGTGGGCGTACCTGCGCCCGCTGCTCGCCGCCTTCGAGGGCGCGGACTCGGCGTGGGCCTCCACCCGGGTCGTCGCCGCGGAGGGCTGGAAGACGCCGCCGGGGCGCCGCCAATACATACCCGTCGTCCTCACCGCCGACGGCGCCCGCCCCGCCCACCGCCTGGGCTCGGGATCGCACCTCGTCGCCTCGCTGCACCTTGCCGAGGCCCTCGCCGTCGTCCCCGCCGACGTCGAGGCAGTGGAGCCCGGCGACGTCCTCGACGTGTTTCTCGTCGCTCCTTGAGCCGGGCACGCGCGCGGAGCGCCGTGCCCGAGTCGAAAGGTAGCAATGCACCTTGAGCCGGGCGCTAAGGAGCGAAGCGACGCAGGCC
>CAYVWO010000223.1:0-4927 GCA_964455495.1 uncultured Tessaracoccus sp. | reverse complement strand
TCATCCTTCCGGCGAAGTTCCGCGACGGGTTCGAGGCCGGTCTGGTGGTGACGAGGACGCAGGAGCACGCGCTCGCGGTCTACCCCCGGGCGGCCTTCGAGGAGAAGATGGCAGCCCTCCTCAGCGCCCCGAGCACCGTCAAGCAGGTCCGCGACTATCAGCGCATGTTGATGGCCGGGGCCAGCGACGAGGTGCCGGACCGCCAGGGCCGAGTCACGATTCCGCCGCACCTGCGCTCCTACGCGGGCCTGGACCGCGACGTCGTGGTGATCGGGGCGGGCGACCGCGCCGAGATCTGGGACGCCGAGGCCTGGCAGAAGTACTCCGAGGCCGGCGAGGCCGACTTCTCGGAGATGGACGACGAGTTCGCCGGCGTCGGCGGGCTCTAGCCCCATCGGGTGGCTCCCGGCCGGGCCGCTCCTGACCCCCCTTCCCCGGGGCCAGGCACGGGTCCGGAAGGGAACCTCCGGGTGGGGAAACAGCGACATAGCCAAAGAAGGGGTGAGGGGCAGCCGATGTCAGGGTTCGCGGACGTGCACGATCCGGTCATGCGTGACCGGATCGTCGATCTGTTGCGCCCCGCGCTGCAGCGGCCCGGCTCGGTCTACGTGGACGGCACGCTCGGGCTGGCGGGCCACGCCCGCGCGGTCCTCGAGGCCTGCCCTGAGGCGCGGCTCGTCGGCATCGACCGCGACCTCGACGCCCACGAGGTGGCGCGCGAGCGGCTCGGCGACCTCGCCGACCGCGCGACCCTGGTGCACGCCGTCTACGACGAGCTCGAGGATGTCCTCGCCGACCTCGGCGTCGGCTCGGTCCAGGCGATCCTCCTCGACCTCGGCCTCTCGTCGCTGCAGATCGACCGCGCCGAGCGCGGGTTCGCGTACCGCGTCGACGCGCCCCTCGACATGCGCATGAACCAGTCCACCGGGCCGACGGCGGCGGACTTCCTGAACAGCGCCTCGGCCAAGGAGATCTCCCGGGTCCTCTCCTGGTACGGCGAGGAGCGCTTCTCGGACCGCATCGCGCGCGCCATCGTCGCGGAGCGCGAGCGCTCCCCGTTCACGACCTCGGCGCGCCTCGTCGACGTCATCTCCGGCGCCATCCCGGCCGCCGCGCGGCACACGGGAGGCCACCCGGCCAAGCGGACGTTCCAGGCACTGCGGATCGAGGTCAACCACGAGCTCGCAGCGTTGGAGGGCGTGCTGCCCGCGGCCGTCGCGGCGCTCGCCGTCGGCGGCCGGATGGCGGTGCTCAGCTACCACTCGCTGGAGGACCGCCTCGTCAAGCGCGCGTTCGCGGCCGGAGCCAGCGACCGCGCGCCCCGGAACCTTCCGGTCGTGCCCGAGAACCTGAGGGCCGAGCTCCGGCTGCTCACACGGGGCGCCGAGCGCCCGACCGAGGAAGAGACCGCCGTCAACCCCCGAGCCGCGTCCGCGCGGCTCCGGGTGGCGGAACGAGTGAGGGAGGCGGCATGAGCGCCGAGGCCATTTTCGACGAGCGCCCCCAGGCGGCGCCCCGGCCGCGGCTGCGCCTCGTGCAGGCCCCCACGGCGACGGTGCCCACCGTCGGGTTCGTGGGCATCGTCGCGCTGCTGGTCGTCGCCGGCCTCGGCGTCGTCATGTTCGTGACCACCTCGGTCGGCGCGCAGTCGCGGGAGTTGAGCGCCCTGCGCGCCGAGGCCACCCAGCTCGGCTACCAGAGCGCAGCGCTCACCTCCCAGCTGCAGCGCGCGTCCAGCGCGAACGCGCTCGCGCTGCGCGCGACGGAGCTCGGCATGGCGCCGAACCCGTACCCCGCGTTCATCAACCTCGCCGACGGCACCGTCACCGGCGTGCCGACCAAGGTGACCGGCGACGAGCTCCCGTTCCTCCGCGGGCGGAAGCTGGCGCCCGCGCCGAATACGATCGTCACCGAGCCCGACCGCCAGGACGTCCCGTGAGCGCCTCGCGCCCCAGCGCGGCGTCGGCGCGCCGGTACAAGCGGACGATGCGCCTGCCCATCGGCAGGTCCGCCGTCCGGATCCGTCTCTTCATGGTGGTGATCGGGCTGGTGCTGCTCGGCACCTGCCTGCGCGCGGTGCAGCTGCAAGGCCTCGACGCCGACGCCTACGCCGCGGAGGCGGCCAAGAAGATGGCCTCCACGCGCGACCTTCCGGCCGACCGCGGCACCATCTCGGACCGCAACGGCGTCGTGCTCGCGACCACGGAGCCCGCGATGGTCGTCTCCATCGACCCCGAGATCGTGCGCACCAACGGCGCGGACAAGCGTTGGCCGATCGGGCCGAAGAAGCAGGAGGAGATCGACGCGGTCAAGGACGCCGTCGCCGACATCCTCGTGCGCCACCTCGCAGGCAAGCGGGAGGACTACATCAAGGCGATCGAGACGCCGGACACCCGGTACAAGGTCGTCGCCCGCAAGGTTCCGGCCGCGACCTTCAGCGCCATCCAGGCCGACATGAAGCTGGGCATCGACGGCGACGGCAAGCGGCAGTGGTACGGCGTCTACGGCACGCCGGACCCCATCCGGGTCTACCCGAACCGCACGGTGGCCTCCAACGTGATCGGCTTCGTCGACGCGGACGGCTCCGGAATCAGCGGCCTCGAGTACGCGCTCGACGAGACGCTCACCGGAACGCCGGGCAAGATGGTCTTCGACGCCTCGACCTATGGCCGCATCCCGCTCGGCACCAACGTGATGACGCCCGCCGTCGACGGGGCGTCCTACACGCTCACCCTCGACTCGGACCTCAACTGGATCGCAGAGCAGTCGCTGGCCGACGGCATGCGCAAGTCGGGCGCGAAGACCGGCATCGTCGTCGTGATGAACCCGAAGAACGGCGAGATCCTCGCCCTGGCCAACGGCCCGAGCTTCGACTCGTCGAACCCGGGCGCCGCGGACGAGGCGGACCGCGGCAACCGCGCCGTCGCCCAGGCCTACGAGCCCGGGTCGGTGCAGAAGGTGCTGACGATGGCGGCCCTCGCCGACAAGGGCCTCGTCCAGCCCGACGACCGCATCGTCGTGCCGCCGAGCATCCGGTCCGGCGGCCGCGCGGTCAAGGACTCCTTCTCGCACGGCACCATCAACCTGACGGCGCGCGGAGTCGTCGCGCAGTCGTCGAACATCGGCACGATCATGCTGTCGCGCCAGATGGACAAGGCGACGCTGCGCGGCTACCTGGAGTCGTTCGGCCTGGGAGCCAAGACCGGCGTCGGCCTGCCCGGCGAGACCGCCGGACGCCTGCCGGCCGCCGACATGCCCGACTACACGCGCGACCAGATCTCGTTCGGCCAGGGCCTGAGCGTCAACGCGGTCCAGATGACGGCCGCGGTGTCGGCGGCGGTCAACGGCGGCGTCTATCACCAGCCCACCATCGTCAAGGAGGCCGTCGCGGCCGATGGAACTGCCCTCGAGCAGCCGACGCCGCCGACCCACCGCGTGGTCTCCGAGGAGGCCTCGGCCGCGGTGCTCGAGATGATGGAGTCGGTGATCACGCTGAACGAGAAGCGCAAGATCCCGGGCTATCGCACGGCGGGCAAGTCGGGGACCGCGCAGCGCTACGACTCGAAGTGCAAGTGCTACAACGGGTTCACGGCGTCGTTCGTCGGGGTGGCCCCGGTGGAGGACCCGCAGCTGGTGGTCTACGTGATGCTGGACCGGCCGACCAACGGCAACCTCGGCAGCCAGCTCGCGCTCCCGGTCGTCAACAACATCCTCTCGATGGCGCTCCCGCGCTACAACGCGACGCCGTCGCCGTCCGAGGCCCCCGACCTGCCCACCACGTTCGACTGATGGACGGCGCCCTTCGCCCCGCGGGCCTTCCCCCGGTGCCGCTGTCCGCCCTGGTCTCCGGGCTCGGGCTGACCGGCGACACGGGGTCGAGGGCGCTGGTCGCCGGAATCACGCTCGACTCGCGTGCCGTCCGGCGGGGCTGGCTGTACGTCGCGCTGCCCGGCACGCGGGCCCACGGCGCCCAGTTCGCCGCCTCCGCGGTCGCCGCGGGGGCCGCCGCTGTCCTCACCGACGACGCGGGCCGCCGCATCCTCGGGCCGGACCCGGGCGCGCCGGTCGTCGCGGCCGACGACGCGCGCGCCGCCATGGCTCTGGTCTCCGCCCGGCTGTTCGGCGAGCCGGCCCGGCAGCTCGCGACCCTCGCCGTGACCGGCACCAACGGCAAGACCACCACCGTCGCGCTCCTCCAGGCGGGCCTCGCCGCGGCGGGCCGGCTGGCCGGCACCATCGGCACCATCGGGTTCCGGCTGGGCGACGAGGAACTCCGGTCGGCGCGCGGCACCGTCACGACGCCCGAGTCGCCAGACCTCCAGGCGCTGCTCGCCGTCTTCGTGGCTCGGGGGGCGGAGGCCGCGCTGCTCGAGGTCAGCTCGCACGCGCTGGCGCTGTCTCGCGTCGACGGGATCGCCTTCGACGTCGCGGGCTTCCTCAACCTGGGCCGCGACCACCTCGACTTCCACCGCGACCTCGACGACTACTTCGAGGCGAAGGCGCGGCTCTTCGAGCCGGGGCGCGCGGCGACCTCCGTGATCTGGACCGACGACCCGCGGGGCCGCGAGCTCGCGGCCCGGGTCCGGGCGCACGGCGAGAGCCGCCTCGTCACCGTCGGCACCGGGGAGGCCGACTACCTCCTCCTCGGCTATCGCGACGTCGCCCCGCTCGGCGGCGCGGCCACGCTGCTGCGCGGCGGCGAGGAGTTCGAGCTCGAGCTGGCCCTTCCCGGCCGCTACAACATGATCGACGCCGCCGTCGCCTTCGCGATGCTCGAGGCCGCGGGGGTGAGCGCCGACGACGCGCTGCGCGGCCTCGCGACGGCCCGGGTGCCGGGGCGCATGCAGCGCGTCGACCTCGGCGAGGGCGCCCCGGTGGTCGTCGTCGACTTCGCCCACACCCCGCAGGCCGTTGGCGCCGCGCTTGA
>CAYVWO010000222.1:0-4931 GCA_964455495.1 uncultured Tessaracoccus sp. | reverse complement strand
GTGGAACTTCGCGTGCTTCGGCGCGACGGCGGGCGTGCTCATCCTCGCGATGCGCGACAAGGAGGTCCAGATGCGGCAGACGGCGACGGGCGCCCTCGCGGCCGGCCTGCTGGGCGGCATCTCCGAGCCGTCCCTCTATGGCATCCACCTACGTTTCAAGAAGATCTACCCGCGCATGCTGGTGGGCTGTTTCGTCGGTGGCCTGACCATCGGCATCGGCGGCATGCTCGCGGGTGGGGGCGTGATGACCAACGCGTTCGTCTTCACCTCGCTGTTGACCATTCCCGCGTTCTCGAACATCCCGCTCTACGCGCTGTCGATCGCGGTGGCGTTCGGGACGGCCATGATGATGGTGCTCATCTTCGATTACCGCACCCCCGAGCAGAAGGCCGCGGCCCGCCGCGCGGGCGCCGGTCTCGACGAGGCGCCGGTCGTGGAGACGAAGGTCATCGTCGTCGGCGACGTGGAGACCAACCAGGCCAAGCAGTGGGTGGCCGCGCTCGGCGGCGAGGCGAACATCGCTTCGGTCGCGCCGATCGCCGAGACGCGCGTCCGGGTCGAGGTCAAGAACTCCTCCGCGGTCGACGCCGAAGCCTTGCGCCGTGCTGGGTTGGCGGGCGCCGTCGAGGTGTCGCCAGGGGTCTGGCACCTGGTCGCCGGCCTCGAGGCCGAGCAGTACGCCGAGGGCATGCGCCGGAGGCTCGCCTCGGTCGCCGCTGCGGTTTAGCGTCGGCAAACAACCGACGAGGCGCCCGTCCCCTAAGGGGGCGGGCGCCTCGTCGCATCGAGGTCAGGATTCGATGGTCCTCTTCCAGGCGCCGATGTAGGCGATCGGCGCGAAGCCCATGGCCTCGTTGACGTCCAGCATGTGCCGGTTCTCCTCGGCGTTGTAGGTGATCGCCTTCGGCGACTCCGGGGCGATGTCCCGCCAGGCCAGGAGATTGGCGCACTTGATCCACTGCCCGAGCCGACGCCCGCGGTGCTCCTTGAGTACGAGCGTGTCTACCTGGTCGGTCGAGCCGGTCTTGTCCTCGCCGACCGACAGCTCGGTGAACGCCACCAGCTGGCCGGTGGCGTCGTGCCGTGCCGCGGTGATCAGCATGGTGTGGCCGCCGTCGAGCCAGTTCTTGTCGTGGCGGGCGACGCGGTCGGCGTCCCACGCCTCCTCGTCGAACTCCATCTCGCCCGCCGGCACGTCGGTCGACATCCGGCTCTTCATCCGGGCGTAGTCCTCGACGTACTCCGCCGGGGTCGGCAGGGTCCAGCTCACGAGCGAGTACCCGTCGGGCCGGGCCTCCTCGAGGAGCCGCTCGACGAGCGGGTGCGATCCGTTCAGAGCAAGGCCGCTCTTCCGCTCGATCTGGCCCAGCTCGTAGCCGTGCCGGAGGTAGAACCGGGCGGCGTGGTCGACGGGGAGGGTGCCGTGGCCGGTGGGTGACGCGAGCCTCTCGGAGCCGGGCTGGTCCCCAAGCTCCTCGTGCTGCGCCCACGACTGCAGGAGCGTCCGGCCGTGCTCTCGCGCGGCCCGCTCCACGAGGGGGAGCGCGGCGGTGCCGATGCCGCGACCCCAGTATTCGCGCAGCAGCTCGATCTGCCAGTAGGCGCTGCGGGAGCCCTCGTCGAACGGGACGTCCACGCAGACCCGCCCGATGACGCGGTCGTCGGCGATTACCAGCCAGCCCACGTGGGCCTGGTCCTTGCTCGGCTGCCAGTGCGGCAGTAACTCCGCCGCGGTCACGGTCTCGTCCTCGTTGCCGTTGATCTCGCGATAGACGGCGTTTCGTAGGTCCACCATCGCCACGAAGTCGGCGGCGTCGGGGGTGTCGAGCCTCGTCGGGACGACGAGCGAGCGGAATTCGGTGTTGTTCATATCTTTCACTTCTTCGTGTGGTTGGTTGAGCGGAAGGCGCGGGTGGCGTGGCTCGCTGTCGAGTCCGCGCTGCGCGGTGATGGCAGGCATGAGTGCTGCTTTCGCTGAAGGTGACGTGCTTGAGATGCCGACGAAAGTCGGCGCGAAGTCGATCGACTCGTGAGATGTCGGAGTGGCGCCCTGGAGAAGGCAGAGTTGTCCCGTTAAGGGATCAGATGGCCGCGATCAGGCGGGGGAATGCGCCGAAGGAGATGGCGGCCCCGCCGCGCACGGCAATCAGCTTGGTGCGAGTGAAGATGTTCATCATTTCGGGACCCCCTTTCTCAACTTCGAGTTCCGAGGGCGACGTTAGTCCCGTCCAACGCGTCGCGTCAAGCAGACTACGCTGAACCCATGTTCTCTCGGCGCCACACAACGCAGGTCGAGGAACGCTACCGTCGGCGCTTCATCGGCGACGTCGAATATCACACCAGCCGCTCGGGGTACGGCGATGCCTCGCTGATGGCCTACCGGTTCGACTGCCAGGTGCCCGAGAAGACGGGCCCGGACTTCGTGCTCGTTCACGGTATCGGCGTCTCGGCCCGAATGTACGGGCCGACGGCGGTCGAGCTCGCGCAGCGCGGCGACGTTCACCTCATCGACATGGCGGGCTACGGCCGCTCGCCGCGCCCGGACCGCGACTTGACCATCGCCGACCACGCGGAGCTGATCGCGCGGTACCTGGAGGAGCACGACCTGGATCACCCCGTCGTCGTCGGGCACTCGATGGGGGCGCAGGTCGTCGCGGAGCTGGCCGCCGGGTTCCCCGAACAGGTCGACCACATCGCCTTGATCGCTCCCGTCGTCGCGCCGTCGGCCCGGAGCCTCACGAAGGCGGTGCCGTTGCTGCTCGCCAACGGGCTCAAGGAGCCCGGGGTCGTGACGTTCCTGGCCGTCTACGACTACCTCTTCCGGACGGGGGTCCGCTACATGATCCGGCAGACGCCCCACCTGCTGAAGGCCCACCTCGATGAGATCGCGGCCCGGGTCGAGGCGAAGACGCTCGTGATCTGCGGCCTCGACGATCGCATCGTGCCGCTGGAGTGGGGCAGGGAACTGGCGGGAAGGTTCCGCCACGGCTGGTACGCCACAGTCCCCGGGCCGCACGCCACCATGTTCGCGGCGCCGGCCACCATCGCCGCCCTGATCGACGAGCATGCCCACCGGTAGGCCGCGGCGCGGGGCTCGGAGGCAGCGCTTCGCGTCGGCGCTCGCCCGGGGGAGGGCGTGGGGCTCCGACTACTGGTGGGTGAGCCGGGCGCTGGCCGGGGGCCTCGTCCGACGCGACGTGCCCGACGCCTACGCGGCGGGGGAGCGCGCCCCCGTCGTCCTCATCCCCGGGGTGCTGGAGGAGTGGACGATGATGCGGTCGATCGCCGATGCGCTGAGCGAGGCGGGCCATCCTGTCCACACGTTGCCCGAGCTGAGGCGCAACACGGCGACGGTGAAGGAGGCCGCCGCGCTCGTCGCGACCTATCTCGGGGCGACCGGGCTGACCGACGCCCTGATCGTCGCGCACAGCAAGGGCGGGCTCATCGCGAAGTGCCTTCTCCTGGGAGAGGAGGGCCATCGCGTTCGGCGCGTCGTGACCGTCGCGACGCCCTTCAGCGGGTCCGTGCTCGCGCGGCTCGTGCCGCACCCCGTCGTGCGGGCGTTCGTGCCCGAGGACGACACCATCGTCGAGCTGGCCGGCCGCGACGAGGTGAACCGCCTCATCACCTCGATCTGCCCGGCCTTCGACCCGCACATTCCCAGCGGGTCCCGGCTTGAGGGCGCGACCAACGTCCCCGTCGCGGCGATGGGTCACTTCCGCGTCCTCGCGGACCCCGAGGTGATCGACGCCGTCGTGGCGGCCTGCGCCTGACCCGGGCTCCGGCCTGGCCGGCACGCGGCGCCTCTGCTACCGTGGCACCGGCCTATGAGACCGCACCCCAGAGGTGCCTGACGGCGAGCGAGGTGAGACCGATGAGTAGCGACAGTCGCAGTCATCATCCGGAACCCGCACCCGCGCGCCGCCTCACCCTTTCCTGACCCGTCCTCGTCAGGGGCGCCGTGCGCGCGTGCCTTGACGAAACGAGCAGCGCCATGACCACCCAGGAACTGACCGACCTCGCCGACCTGATCGTCGGCCACATCAACCGAAACGACCTCGCCGGCCTCGCCGAGACGATCGCGCCGTGCGCCACCGCGGAGCTGGTCGAGATCTGCGAGCGACTGGGCGACCGACACCGCGCGGTCATGTATCGCCTCCTGCCGAAGCAGCGCGCCCTCGAGGTCTTCGAGGCGCTCGACCCGGCGCTCCAGGGCGACCTTGTGCGCGGCCTGCGGGACGCCGAAGTCGCGGACCTCTTCGCGGCGATGGATCCCGACGACCGCGTCTGGCTGCTCGACGAGCTGCCTGCCTCGCTTGCCCCGCGGCTCCTCCGCGGGCTGCCGCAGCGCGAGCGCCAGATGACGGCGGACGTGCTCGGCTACCCCCAGGGGTCGATCGGGCGCAGGATGAGCCCCGAATACGTCAGCACGCACCCGAACCTGACCGTCGCGGCGACGCTGAGCCGGGTGCGCCTGCGCCTCGACGACGCCGAGACCGTCTACACGCTCCCGGTGCTCGACGGCGAGCGGCGCGTGGTGGGCGTCGTCGGCCTGCGCGACCTGCTCGGCGCAGACGACGCGACCCTGGTCGGCGACCTGATGCGCGAGGCGCCGGTGGCCACCGCGGACACGGAGGAGGAGGCGGCCGCCAGGCTCTGCGCGGAGCAGGGCCTGTTGGCGCTCGCCGTCGTCGACAGCGAGTCGCGCCTCGTCGGCATCCTCACCATCGACGACGCGGTGCGCATCCTCGAACAGGAGGAGAGCGAGGACGTGGCGCGCCAGGGCGGCACGGAGCCGCTCCGCCGGCCGTATCTGTCCACCCCGATCCTCACGCTCGTCCACTCGCGCGTGGTGTGGCTGCTGGTGCTCGCCGTCGGCGCAACGCTCACGGTGCAGGTGCTCTCGGTGTTCGAGAACACGCTTGCCCAGG
>CAYVWO010000221.1:0-4977 GCA_964455495.1 uncultured Tessaracoccus sp. | reverse complement strand
TGCACGATCGCGAACTGATCGTCCGCCTCGTTCTTGGCGTCGGTGTTGATGATTAGGCGCTTGCGGGGGTCGCTCGGCATGTTGGTCTCCTTCGACCTGTCGTTATTTATGCAGTATTGCGATTAGATGCAATTGTACCAGGCCTTGCGTCTGACTTTCGAGGAAGCGTTGCCGATGCTGTTCCGAAGTGGAGGCGGGTCGGCAATGATGCTCCTAGGGCCGCAGGGCCTCATCCCTCTGTTGACGTGTGGGCCGGGGGTGCTACACTTGAGGCAGACATTCATAATTGAATGAATATGCAGGGAAGGATCCATGCTCCAGACAGATCACACCCGCGTCGCCGCGTGGCGCGAACTCAGGAACCGGGTCGACATGGCAGGTGCTGGCGAGCGGGACTCGCTGATCGCGGAACAGGCCAGGATCATCCGGCGCCACGTCATCACCACCATCGACGCGGCGCGCGCCGGCCACATCGGCGGCGACCTCAGCGTCACGGACATCCTCGCGACCCTGTACTTCGGCGTCCTGGAGCTCGACCCCGCGGACCCGCGCGGCACCGACCGCGATCGCTTCATCCTGTCGAAGGGGCACTGCGCCGCGGCGCTGTACTCGACGCTGGCCCGCGTCGGCTACTTCCCTGAGGAGGAGCTGGCGACGTTCATGAAGCCGGGCTCGGCTCTCAATGGGCACCCGAACCGCAACAAGGTCCCGGGCGTCGAGACCAACACCGGCCCGCTCGGCACGGGCTGCCCGTCGCCGTGGGGGAAGCCCTCGGCCTCCGGCTCCAGGGCAGCGGCCGGCGCGTCTTCGTCGTCACCGGCGACGGCGAGCTCCAGGAGGGCTCGAACTGGGAGGCCATCATGGCCGCCGGGCACTTCGGCCTGCAGAACCTCACCCTGATCGTCGACCGCAACCGCCTCCAGCAGGGCGCGGGCACCGAGGAGACCAACGGGCTCGATCCGCTCCCGGATCGGCTCGCCGCCTTCGGCTGCGAGGTCCGCGACATCGACGGCCACGACATCGAGGCGCTGTACGACGCCCTCAGCCGGCCCGGCGATGGCCGCCCCGTCGCCGTGGTCGCCAACACCACCAAGGGCAAGGGCGTTTCATTCATCGAGGGTGGTGTCGAGTGGCACCACAAGGTGCCGTCGGCCGCGCAGGTCGCTCAGGCATTGGAGGAGCTGGCATGATCGAGACGTACGACAACAGGCAGGTCTTCGCCGAGACCCTCATCGAGCTCGCGGCTACGGATGAGCGCATCGTCGCCGTCTGCAACGACTCGGTCGGGTCGTCCAACCTCGGCGGCTTCCGCGCCGCCTACCCTGACCGGCTGATCAACGTCGGCATCGCCGAGCAGAACATGGTGGGCGTCGGCGCGGGCCTCGCGGCCACGGGTCTTGTCCCCTTCGTCTGCGCCGCCGGGCCGTTCCTGAGCGGCCGCGCCACCGAGCAGATCAAGGCCGATGTCGCCTATTCGCAGCACAAGGTCATCCTGTGCGCGATGAGCCCCGGCATGGCCTACGGCGAGCTCGGCCCCACGCACCACTCCGTCGAGGACCTCTCCTGGATGCGCCCGCTTCCCGGCCTCGACATCGCGGTCCCGGCCGACCGCCGCCA
Organism: uncultured Tessaracoccus sp.; assembly: GCA_964455495.1. Classification (GTDB taxonomy): domain Bacteria; phylum Actinomycetota; class Actinomycetes; order Propionibacteriales; family Propionibacteriaceae; genus Arachnia. The sequence continues at coordinate 3,360 of CAYVWO010000221.1, read as the reverse complement.
GACGCGGCAGGCCGTCGAGGCGCTCGTCGCCGATCCCCGGCCCGCCTACCTCCGCATCGGTCGCACCAAGACGCCGGACGTGACCACCGAGGGCGACGCGTGGGAGCGCGGCCGCTTCACCGTCGCCCGCGAGGGGGCAGACGTCACGCTGATCGGGCTCGGCACGACCGTGTCGCGCGCCCTGGACGCCGCCGACGAGCTGGCCGCCGACGGCGTCGACGCCCGCGTGCTCAACGCCGCCTGGGTGACCCCGCTCGACCGCGAGGCCATCGTGGCCGCCGCGTCCGAGACCCGCGCGATCGTGGTGGCCGAGGAGGCCAACATCGCAGGAGGCCTGGGCGCCGCCGTCGCGCAGGTCGTCGCGCAGCTGGGCGTCTCGACCAAGGTGATCCCGGTCGGCCTGACCGAGTTCGCCCCCACCGGCAGCACCGAATGGCTCCTCGACCACTTCGGCCTGACCGCCGCCAACATTGCGCGGGCGGCGAGGGAGGCGCTGTGATCCTCGGGGCGGTCGCTCTCAGCACGCAGCGCGAGTCCGCTCTCGTGTGGGACCGCGGCACCGGAGAGCCCGTCGGGCCGATGCTGGGCTGGCAGGACCGGCGCACCACGCACCGGGTCGCCGAGCTGGCCGACCACGCCGCGCGGATCCGGGAGATCAGCGGCCTGCCGATCGACCCGATGTTCTCCGCGCTCAAGCTGCAATGGCTCCTCGACGACGTCGACCCCGACCGCTCACGGGCGCGTCGCGGCGAGCTGTGCGTCGGCACCGTCGACTCCTGGCTCGTCACCCGGCTCACCGGGGAGCACCGGATCGAGGCGGGCAACGCGTCGCGCACGCAGCTGCTCGACCTCGCCACCGGCGACTGGAGCGACGAGCTGTGCGGGCTCTTCGACATCCCGCGCGAGGTCCTTCCCCGGGTCGCCGCCTCCGACGAGCCGACCGGCGAGATCGATGCGCTCCCCGGGCGGGTCATCCGCGCCGTGCTGGGCGACTCGCACGCGGGCCTCTACGGGCACGGCATCCGCGAGCCCGGCTCGCTGAGGTCGGGTTACGGCACCGGGTCCGCGATCATGGGCCTGGTCGACGACGCGTCGCACGTCCCCGCGGGGCTGGTCGGCACCGTCGCGTGGCGGTTGGGCGACCACACCCAGGAGGACAGGCTGCGCGAGCGCTACGGGCTCCGCGACGCCGTCGTGGCGGGCGCGCCGGAGGGGGTCACGGAGTCCGACGCCTCGTTGTTGAGCGCCATCGGGGGCGCCGGGGCCCGCTATCTCGAGTCGACGATGCTGCCAAGCGACCGCGTCGGCTTGTCGTCGTGGTCGGCGTCGCTGCTGGCGGTCGTCGACGCGATGACGCCCCGGGCGACCCGCACCGCGGAGCGGATCGTGCAGGTGATCGGCGGCGTCGGCGATCCGCGGGCCCAGGTGCTGGCCACCCGGCTGGCGGACCGGCTGGCGCACGTCACGGGCGCGGATGTCCGGTACTTCAATGCTCCCGGGGTGGTCTCCAGCCAGGAGGTTCGGGACTCCTTGCTCTCCGACCCGCAGATAGCCTCGGTCTACGACGAGTGGACCGATCTCACGATGGCGCTCGTCGGCATCGGCAGCGTCGAGCCTTCCGCGCTGCTGCAGAGCTCGGGCAACACGCTGCCCGAGGGCAACCTGCACGACTTGGCCGAGCATGGCGCCGTCGGAGACGTGTGCCTCAACTTCTTCGACGCGGACGGCGCGCACGTCGTCTCCGATCTCGGCGACCGCACCCTCGGCATCGACGAGGCGACCTTGAAGGCGATCCCGCGCCGGATCGGCGTCGCGGGCGGGCGCCGCAAGCACGCCGCGATCCGCGCCGCCCTCGTCGGCGGCTGGTGCGACGTGCTGATCACGGACTCGGCCACGGCCGAGGTCCTCCTCGCCGACTGACTCTGCGGGCGAGGGCGTGTCCGAAGCTCACGGGCCGGGCAGCCCGAGCGGAACGACTGCGGCTCTGACAGCAGAGTGCTGATGCCCTACGGGCCCAGCAACGCCAGGGGAACGACCGCGACCCCGTCGGGACGACGATATGCGTGAGGTCCCGTCGACACCACCACACGATCGACGACCCGGTCGCCGAGTTGGTCGTGTAGCCAGTTCAGGTGCCGCACGTCGTTGTCGCCGATGGACCCGGACAGCTTCACTTCGATGGCGACGACACGCATGTCGGCCGCTTCTACGATCAGGTCGATCTCTCGCTCGTTGCTCTTGGTCCGCACATGGCTGACTGACGCGCCAGCGGCGCCCGCGTAGACGCGTACCGACTGCGTGACCAACGATTCGAAAAGCGCGCCGAGCCACGTCCCGGTCTGGGGAGATATCGTCCGACCCTTGCCGCGGAGCAGTCCTGCGGCGTCCACACCCACAAGGCGCGCCGCAAGGGCGGGGTCCACCAGGTGGTGTTTCGGGCCGATCGTCAGTCGCTTCAGCGGGGCGAATGTGGGGGTCCACGCGGGAAGGGGATCGAGTACGAAGATGCGTTCGAGGTGGTCCCGATAGCCGTCGGTGGTTCGGCGGACCGGCTTGTCTGGCACCCCGGCTGTGGCCGCGTCCAGGATCGACGTGTAGCTCGCGTCGGTCGATGTCGCGGCGCCGTAGGCCCTCAGCCAGGAGAGGAGCGTGCTTGGCCGACGTACCGTGGCGCCGGCATCGGGGAGGTCGCGGTCGACGATGCGCGTCACGTAGCTATCGAGCTGTGGACCGCGGACCAGTTCCGGCAGCTCCCGCATCCCCGGGAACCCGGAGCGCAGGATCTCGTCCACATACTCGGGCACTCCCAGCGGGGAGCTTCCCCCGATTGGGGGCAGCTCGCCGCTCAGCAGGGCGCGCAATGAGACGGTCGGTTCGGTGAGCCCGCGTTCGGCAAAGGACAACGGGCGCATCAGCAAGCTGTGGATTCTGCCTGCGCCGGAGTGCGTCCGCGAACCGGGAAGTGGAGTTGCGGAGCCCGTGAGGATGAAGCGGCCGCCCCGAGCGTCCCGGTCGACCTCGCGGCGCACGCGATCCCATACCGCAGGAACGAGTTGCCATTCGTCGATCAGGACCGGCGATTCGACGTCGGTGATCAGCCTGAGGTTCACTTCCAGGGCCTCGCGCTGAAGCGGGTCATCGAGTGCGATCTCGGTGCGGCAGCGCTGCTGGGCCGTCGCGGTCTTCCCGACACCCTTGGCTCCCTCGATTGCCACCGCTGCAAGGTGCGGGAGGAAGCTGTCGAGGGTGTCGTCAAGCAGGCGTCTCCGGTAGGACATGCCCTCAATGTAGCAAACGGACGGTTCGCAATGACTAAATCAGACGGCTCCCCATGGCTAAAATGGACGGATCGCTGTTCCG
>CAYVWO010000220.1:1905-4988 GCA_964455495.1 uncultured Tessaracoccus sp. | reverse complement strand
GTACACCGGCGTCCCCCTCGCCGACGGCGCCCTCTACGACCCCGCCGTCGATGAGTGGACGACGATCGCGCCGGTCCCGCTCGTCAGGCACCTGGGCGAGCCCGTCGTCGTCGGCGACTCCGCCTACTTCATGACCGGCACTCTGTTCATCGGCGACGAGGAGTCCAACTCCCGCACCGAGTTCGTGCCCGGAGGGGAACAGATCCTGCTGCGCTACCGGGCGGACACCGACACCTGGACCAGCCACCCGCTTCCGCATCCGGCAGGGGGACAGCTCGTCGCGACCGACGACGCCGTGATCGTGCTGTCCGGCAGCGATCTGAACGTGGAGATCGCCGACCTGGTGTTCCACCCCGACGACGACACCTGGACCGAGCTGCCCGACGACCCGCTCAGCCCGAGCGGCCTCCGCTACGCCGTCTGGGCCGACGATCGGCTGGTGCTGTCGGCACTACCCCTCGCCGACGCCCTCTCCGGGCCGCTCGAGCTGGCGGTCCTGGACGCCGACCTCGCCAGTTGGACCCGGCTCGACCCGGCCGAGCAGGCATACGGGTTGCGCCCGCTCGCCGTCGGAGGGCGCGTCGTCTGGCAGCCGGACCCCGCGCGCGCCGAGGTCGTCGACGACCGGCGGACCTTCGAGCGGCTGTCTGTCCTCGACCCGGTCACGGGCGAGGTGACCACTGTCGAGGTCCCCTACAAGGGCTACGGCGGCTACCCGGAAGGAAGCCTCGGCGAGCTCTGGATGGCCACCTCGGGCCGGGCCCTGGTCGAGGGCGACCTGCTCGATCCCGCGACGCTGGCGTGGCTGGCCGTCCCGCCGCTCACCTCGCCGGACGGCGTGCCCCTCACGACCTATGTCGGCGGCGACACCTCCATCCTCCTCTGGGGCGGCGCCGTTCCCGGCTCGGCCGGGGGGTGGCTCCTCCTGCTGCCGCCGTCCTGAGCCGCGCGCTACCGCGAGAGCAGGTCGGCGGCGCTCGATCCGGGCAGGGAGAGCGTCACGCGGGTGCCCCACGGGTCGTCGAGCGCGATCGACGCGCCATCGTCGGCGAAGTCGAGGCCCCGACGGCGCAGCCGCGCCGCGAGCGCGTCGAGGTCCTCGCGCGCGGGGAGCGTGATCGCGACGTCGGCGAGGCCGAGCGTTGCCGCTCGCGGGCCCGCGCCCCGGCTGTTCCAGGTGTTCATCGCGACGTGGTGGTGGTAGCCGCCCGCCGACGCGAAGAGGGCGCTGGCGTGCAGGCTCGCGGTCACCTCGAAGCCGAGCGTGTCGACGTAGAAGCCGCGCGCCACGCCGACGTCGCCGACCTGCAGGTGCACGTGGCCGACCCCGCCAGACTGACGCTCGACAGCGGACAGGACCGCCTCGTCGAGATGGGTGGACAGGTACGCGTTCGGGTCGAGATAGATCGTGTCCATGCGGATCTGGCCGTCCACGTGCCCCCAGGTCTCGCGGGGCCGGTCGACGTAGAGCTCGATGCCGTTGCCCTCGGGGTCCGTGAAATAGAAGGCCTCGCTCACGAGGTGGTCGCTGGAACCCGCGAACCTGCTGCGCGGATCCCGCGAGGTCCGGTAGACGGTCGCGGCCAGGCCTGCGGCGTCGTCGAAGAGGAAGGCCGTGTGGAAGAGGCCCGCCTCGCGCGGGTTCACGCCGGGAAGGCCCGGGGTGTGGATCAGCCGCACCATCGGCACGTCGCCGCGCCCGAGGACGCGATGCACCTCGGCGCCCCGGGCGCGCTCCTCGATGGGGGTGAGCGCGAGCGCGTTCTCGTAGTACCCGCTCATCTGCTCGAGGTCGCCGACCCTGAGCGTGACGGCGTCCATCGCGAGGCCCGCCGAGAGCGCGCGTTCGTAGACGGCGGCGTTCTGCTCAGGTCCCATGTCGATCTCCTCGCCCCGAAGGGAAGTGGTTTCGCGTTCAACCACACACTAGGCCGAGTTGATTGAAATTACAACTAAAAGGCTCCGGGGTGGCGGCCGGCTCGATCGCGGGAAGACCGGCCTCAGAAGGGGAAGGCCGCCGTGGACAGGGGATCGGGGCCGGTGAGCGGGACCAGGCGCCAGTTCAGCCGCGCGGCCCCGGCCGACGAGTCCAGTTCCACGAGGACGGTGTGCGGGGTCTCGATCAGGCGGAGCTCCGCGACGAAGACGCCGTCGCGCCACGCGCCGCTGGCGACGACCGGCAGCTCGGGGCCCAGCGGGGTCGGCCAGCGCGACTCCAGCCACTCGCCGTCGCCGATCCTCGTGACCAGGGTCCCCGCGGGGTGGGCGAGGAGCAGGACGTGCCCGTCGTCGGAGGGCTCCAGGGTCGCGGAGGAGAAGGCCTCGGGAAGCTGCGACGACGCGGCGCGGGGGAGCGTCGACGAGCCGTGGCGCTCGTCCCCGGCCAGCGGCGGATGCGCGAGCGCGGCGAGCCGGCGGGCCAGCTCGGCGTCGGCCTCGGGGTCTGGTTCGACGTCGATCGAAGGAACGAGATGGCGCCACAGCAGATCGAGCACGCGCTGCATGTCCTCGACCTCGGAGGTGATGGCCACCGCGACGTCCTGCTCGGGGAGCACGACGAGGTACTGGCCGAACGCGCCGTCGCCGCGGTAGCCGTGGCGCTGGCTCCAGAACGAGTGGCCGTACCCGAGCGACCAGTCGCCGACGTCGTCGCTCCCCAGCGAGGCGGGGGTCGGGATCGGGGCCAGCGCGGCGTAGTCCGCAGGCACGACCCGCTCGCCGTCCCAGACGCCGCCGTCGAGCCAAGTCTGGGCGAGCGCCAGGATCGACGGCGTGGTGACGTGCATCCCGCTGAAGCCGAGGTCGTGACCCTGGAACGTGCGCTGCGCCTTGGCGTCAGCGCCGCCGAACCGGTCGAGGAGGCGCCGCACGTGTGCCGTGACCGGCTCCCCGCTGGCCGCGGCGATGGCTTGGGCCACCAGGTACGTGCCCACCTGGTTGTAGGCCCACGCCTCGCCGGGCTCGCCGTCGGGCACGCGCCCCAGGATCCTGTCCAGCAGCTCGTCGCGGGACGCGGGGGCGCCGGGCGCGGGCTCGTCGTCGCCGCGCCAGCCCCACGCGTCCTCCGTGTGCCCGACGGTCAT
>CAYVWO010000220.1:0-1805 GCA_964455495.1 uncultured Tessaracoccus sp. | reverse complement strand
GCGTCGAGCAGCGCGAGCAGCCCCCTCGAGTCGACTCCTTCGGCGGCGGGCGTGCTGTGTGGCATCGGCATGGGCTCAGCCTAGGACCATCCGTGGGCACCGCGTGCCGACGGTCGTCGAGCCCATCGCCGGTTGGTTCACAGGCCGCGCATAGGAGGGCCCAAGCGTTGCGACAGGCGTGCCCGCCAGGCTGCTCGGTGTGAGCGAACAAGACACGGCGAGCCCCGACGCCCCCAGCACCGATCCAGGCCGATCCACGCGCGGGAAGCGACGGCGATGGCCCCGCACGGCGCGCGGCCGCGTCGTCCTCGCGCTCGCCCTCGTGCTCGCCCTCGCCGGCGGGGGAACCACGGCCTGGGCGCTCTGGCCGCGCGCGACGGAGGCCCAGGCCGTTCGCCAGGAGGTCGTCGTCAGCCCCACGACGTTGAAGACGACAGTGAGCGCCAGCGGCACCCTCGAACCGGAGCGCCAGGCCGACCTCAGTTTCGGCTCGTCCAGCACCGTCCAGGCCGTCGCCGTCGCGGTGGGGGACCGGGTCGCGCGGGGAGACGTGCTCGCCACCATCGACGACGCCGCGCTCCAGATCGCGCTCCGCTCCGCCAAGGCCGACCTGACCGCCGCCACCGAGACCCTCTCCGATCTCGAGGACGACGACGATGTCAGCGACGCCTCGATCCGCGCCGCCGAGGCCAACGTCCAGGTGAAGAAGAACGCCGTCGCGCAAGCCGAAACCAACCTCGATAACGCGAGCCTCACCGCCCCGTTCGACGGCATCGTCGCGCAGGTCAACGTCGCAGAGGGTGACGCCGTCGGCTCGGGTTCGGTTGGGTCCGCCGGCGCGTCGATGGGCGCGACCGGGGCCGGGTCGAGCACGCCGTCCACCGCCGACATCGTCCTGATCACCGACGACTCGTTCGTGGTCAGCACCTCGGTCACCAGCGCCGACATCGCCTCGGTGAAGCGCGGGCTCCAGGCAGAGCTCACGGTCAGCGGCCGCGACGAGCCGATCTACGGCACCGTCGACTCGGTCGCGGTGCAGGCCGCGTCCTCATCGTCCGGCGCTAGCTCCTTCCCCGTCACCATCGACGTCACGGGCAACCCGGAGGGCCTGTTCGCGGGGTCGAGCGTGACCGTCGCGATCGTGACCGCGCAGCACACCGACGTCCTCGCCGTCTCCGCCTCCGCAATCACCACGGAGGATGGAAAGTCGACGGTGACCAAGCTCGTCGACGGCGTCGACACGCCCACGGAGGTCACCACCGGCGAGACCATCGACGGCTCCACCATCATCACCGCGGGCCTCGCCGAGGGCGACACCGTCGTCGTCGAGACCTTCCTCCCCAGCTTCACCGGCGGCAGCGGCGGCGGCAACCAGCAGAACCCGTTCGGCACCAGCGGGTTCCCCGGTGGTGGCTTCCCGGGCGGCGGGGAGTTCCCCGGCGTTGGCTTCCCCGGTGGCGGCGGGTTCCCGGGCGGCGGGACGGGCGGCAACCGATGAACGTCCTCGAACTCACCGACGTCACCAAGACCTACGCCAGCGGCGAGCTCGAGGTGCACGCGCTCCAGGGCGTCTCCTTGACCGTGCGGCGCGGCGAGTACATCGCCATCATGGGCCCTTCAGGGTCCGGCAAGTCCACCTTGATGAACATCCTCGGCTGCCTCGACGTGCTCACCAGCGGCAGCTACCGGCTGGCCGGCCGCGACGTCGCCGACCTCGACGAGGACGACCTAGCCGAGATCCGCAACAAGGAGATCGGCTTCGTCTTCCAGCAGTTCAACCTGCTGCCCAGCCAGCCCGCGTGGCG
>CAYVWO010000219.1:4009-5008 GCA_964455495.1 uncultured Tessaracoccus sp. | reverse complement strand
CGCTCGCTGTTGGTCTGGAGGACGTGCTCAAGGCCGTTCAGCGGATGGTCGGAGACGTAGAGGCCGAGCATCTCGCGCTCGAACGCCAGCCGCGTGCGCCGGTCCCACTCCTCCATCTCGGGCACGTGCGCGTGCAGGTCCGCCCCCTGCGCCTCGTCGCCGCCCTCGTCGAACCCGAAGTCGAAGCCGTCCTGGCCATTCTCCGCGTTGCGCTTGACGTCGATGATCGAGTCGACGGCGGTCTCGAAGACGCTCATCAGCGCGCGGCGGGCGTGGCCCAGCTCGTCGAACGCGCCGGCCTTGATCAGCGACTCGATGACGCGCTTGTTGCACATCAGCAGCGGCGCCTTGTCGAGGAAGTCGCCGAAGTCCGCGGCGGGGCCGAGCCGGTTGCGCTCGTCGATCCAGGCGTTGACCACCTTGTCGCCGACGTTTCGCACCGCGCCGAGGCCGAAGCGGATGTGGTCGCCGACGGGCGTGAACGCCACGTCGGAGGAGTTGACGTCGGGAGGCAGCACCTCGATGCCCATGTGCCTGCATTCGGCGAGGTAGAGCGCGGACTTGTCCTTGTCGTCGCGCACGGACTGCAGCAGGGCCGCCATGTACTCGACGGGGTAGTTGGCCTTCAGCCACGCCGTCCAGTAGGAGACGAGGCCGTAGGCGGCGGAGTGGGCCTTGTTGAAGGCGTAGTCGGAGAACGGGAGGAGGATGTCCCACAGCGTCTGGATCGACGCCTTCGAGTAGCCGCGCTCGAGCATTCCCCCGGAGAAGACCTCGTACTGGGCGTCCAGCTCGGACTTCTTCTTCTTGCCCATGGCGCGGCGCAGCATGTCGGCCCCGCCGAGCGTGTAGCCCGCGAGCTGCTGCGCGTCTGCGTCACGGGCAAGCTCCATAAAGCCGATGATCGCGTTGAGCGGCGTGCGCAGCTCGTGGCTGACGCGGGAAAGAAACTGCGACTTCGCCACGCTGGCCTGATTGGCCGCATTCAGCGCGTCGGCA
>CAYVWO010000219.1:0-3999 GCA_964455495.1 uncultured Tessaracoccus sp. | reverse complement strand
CCGGCCAGTTGCTGCGCGATGGCCATGACCTGCTCCTGGTACACGATCAGGCCGTAGGTCTCCCCGAGGATCGGCTCCAGCGCCTCCGCCAGGTCCGGGTGGATGGGCTCGACGGGCTCGCGCCCGGTCTTGCGGCGCGCGTACTTGTTGTGCGAGTCCGCGCCCATCGGGCCGGGGCGGTACAGGGCGCCGACGGCGGAGATGTCCTCGAAGCAGTCGGGCTGCATCGAGCGCAGCAGCGCCCGCATCGGCCCACCGTCGAGCTGGAACACGCCGAGCGTGTCGCCTCGCTGCAGCAGGTCGAACGTCTGGGGGTCGTCGAGGGTCAGCGACTCGAGGTCGACGTCGACGCCCTGATTCAGCTTGATGCCCTGCACCGCGTCGTCGATCACCGTGAGGTTGCGCAGCCCGAGGAAGTCCATCTTGATCAGGCCGAGGGACTCGCAGCCCGGGTAGTCGAACTGGGTGATGATCGCGCCGTCGGCCTCGCGCTTCATCAGGGGGATGATGTCGATCAGCGGATCGGAGCTCATGATCACGCCGGCGGCGTGCACGCCCCACTGGCGCTTGAGGCCCTCAAGACCCTTGGCGGTGTCGACGACGGTGCGCACGTCCGGGCTCGACTGGTAAAGCTCGCGGAACTCGGTGCCCTCCGCGTAGCGCTTGTGCTCCTCGTTGAACAGCTCGCTCAGCGGGACGCCTTTGCCCATGACGTCCGGGGGCATGGCCTTGGTGATCTGCTCGCCGATCGCGAACGGCATGTCGAGGACGCGCGCGGAGTCCTTCACCGCGGCCTTCGCCTTGATGGAGCCGTAGGTGATGATCTGCGCCACGTACTCCTTGCCGTACTTCTCCGTGACGTAGTTGATCACCTCGCCGCGGCGGCGATCGTCGAAGTCGATGTCGAAGTCGGGCATCGAGACACGCTCGGGGTTGAGGAACCTCTCGAAGAGGAGGCCGTGCTCGATGGGGTCCAGGTCTGTGATCCGCGTCGCGTAGGCGCACATCGAGCCAGCGCCCGAGCCGCGCCCGGGTCCGACGCGGACCCCGTTGCGCTTGGCCCAGTTGATGAAGTCGGCGACCACGAGGAAGTAGCCGGAGAACCCCATCTGCGTGATGATCTTCAGCTCGAACTCTGCGCGGTCGCGCACCTCGTCGGGGATGCCGTTCGGGTACCTCTGGTGAAGCCCCTCCCCCACCTCCTTGCGGAACCAGGAGTCCTCCGTCTCGCCGTCCGGAACCTCGAACTGGGGCATGTAGGTGCCGGTGCCCTCGTCGAAGACGGTCTCGATCCGCTCCGCGATGGCCAGCGTGTTGTCGCACGCCTCGGGCAGCTCGCGGAACAGCGAGCGCATCTCCTCGGGGGACTTCAGGTAGTAGCCGTTGCCGTCGAACTTGAACCGGTCGGCCTGCGCCTTGCGGGAGCCGGAGGAGACGCACAGCAGCGTGTCGTGGGAGTCGGCGTCGTCGGCGTGGACGTAGTGCAGGTCGTTGGTCGCCACCAGCGGCAGCTTCAGGTCCTTGGCCAGCCGCAGCAGGTCGTGGCGGACGCGGGTCTCGATGTCCAGCCCGTGGTCCATCAGCTCGACGTAGAAGTTGCCCTCGCCGAAGATGTCGCGGAACTCGGCCGCCGAGGCGACGGCGTTGTCGTACTGCCCGAGCCGCAGGTAGGTCTGCACCTCGCCGGACGGGCAGCCGGTGGTCGCGAGGAGCCCCTTGCCGTACAGGTTGAGCAGCTCCCGGTCCGCGCGCGGCTTGTAGAAGAAGCCCTCCAGCGAGCTGCGGGTGCTGAGCCGGAACAGGTTGTGCATGCCCTCGGGGTTCGCCGCCCACATGGTCATGTGCGTGTAGGCGCCCTTTGACGCGACGTCGTCGCCGGTGCCGTCGCCGAACTGCACGCGCTTGCGCTCGCCGCGCGCCGTGCGCGGGGTGAGGTAGGCCTCCAGCCCGATGATCGGCTTGACGTCAAAGCCCTTCGAGGCCTTGTAGAACTCGTAGGCGCCGTACAGGTTGCCGTGGTCGGTGATGGCCAGCGCCGGCATCCCCATCCGCTCGGCGCCAGTGAACAGGTCCTTGATGCGCGCGGCCCCGTCCAGCATGGAGAACTCCGTGTGGCAGTGAAGGTGCACGAACGAATCTGACAACTCTTCCTCCAAGCCCGGGCGACGACGCCCCACCTTACCCCGCGCGCAGGTTGAGCCGTCGCCCGAGGCACCGGGCCTTAGCGCACCCAGTCGATCTCGGGGGCGCTGTGGAAGCCGACGCCTTGGGCGCGCCACAGCGGCGCGAGGCCGCCGACGCGGGCCGCGAACGACTCCCAGGTTCGCCACGGGTGGGCGTCGCGCGCGGGCGACCAGGCGATCTCGGCCGCGGACGCGAGCCGCGGGAACAGCATGCTGTCGAGGTCCGCGAGCGTGGTCAGCGTCTCGGTCCAGACCGGCGCCTCCACGCCGAGCACATCCTCCTCCGAGACGCCGACGATCAACTCCGCCGGGTCCCAGTCGTATGACTGCTCGACGCCGACGTGGCCCGCCCAGGCGAGCCCCAGCTCGGTGTCCGCGTCGTACTTCATGTCGAGGTAGATCGCGTCGGCCGGGGAGAGGATGAGCGCGCCTCCCCCGCGCGGGAACGCGCGCGCCTTGGCCGCGACCGGCTCGTCGTTCTCGCGCAGCCCCCAGAACTGCCCGACGGTGCCCGCCGCGAGGCCCGGCGCCGCGCCCGCCTCGTGCCACAGGATCGGCGTCTTGCCGAGGCCGTCGACCATGCTCGTGACGCGGGCGACGAAGGCCGCGAAGTCCTCCTTGTCGGTGCCGAGGCACTCGTCGCCGCCCACGTGCAGCCACGGGCCGGGGGTCATCTCCGCCAGCTCGCCGAGCACGTCGGCGAGGAACTCGTAGGTCGGCTCGTGGCCGATCCGCAGCGACGAATGCCCGACGGCGATGCCGTCGTAGTGCTCGCCCTTGACCGGGACGCCACCCCCGAACCGCTCGATCACGTCCTTGACCGAGTCCAGCAGCACCGGCTCCTCGACGAGGTCCGGGTAGGCCACGCCCACGGCGTGGGTGTGGCCGGGGAGGTCGATCTCGGGCACGACGACCATGTCGTTGTCGGCCGCGTGGGCGACGATCTCCGCGTAGTCATCCGTCGAGTAGAAGCCGCCGGGCGCGCCGAACGCCGCCCCCGAGGAAGCCTTGGCCGTCAGCTCGGGCCGCGAAGCGATGTCGATCCGCCAGCCCTGGTCGTCGCTGAGGTGCAGGTGCAGCGCGTTCAGCTTGAGCCGGGCCGCGCGGTCGATCAGCTTCTTGACCGTCGCGACATCGAAGAAGTGCCGCGCGGTGTCGAGCATGAACCCGCGGTAGGCGAACCGGGGCGCGTCCTCGACAGCGACCGCTGGCAGTTCCCACCCCTCGGCGCCGTGCCGGGCGAGCTGCGCCAGCGTGAATACGCCGTAGCGCAGCCCAGCCCTGTCCGCCCCCGCGAGCCGGACGCCAGAGGGCGTCACGACCAGCCGGTACGACTCGGCCGGCCCCTCGCCGTCGATCGACAAGACGATCGATCCTTCGGCCGCCACCGACCGCTGGTTGAGCCGAGTCGCGTCGACGGAGTCGACCGCGGCTCGTGTCGAAAGCAATGAGCCGATGACCGTCTGGAGCTCCGAGGCCAGCAGCTCGGCTAGCGGACCGGCGATTACGGCGCCGTCGAGGGGGAACGCCCCCTCACCCGGAGCCACGACGGCGGGGGCGGGGACGAGGTTCAGCTCGGACACGGGATCAACCCTTCACGGCGCCGGAGACCATGGAGGAGGTCATCCGGCCCTGGACGATGAGGAAGAAGATGACGACCGGGATGGCCATCAGGGTCGAGCCTGCCATGACGACGGACCAGTCGGTGGCCTTCGTGGCCTGCACGAACGCCCGAAGCCAGATCGGCAGCGTCTGGCTCTCCGGGCGGGTCATGATGACCAGCGCGAAGACGAACTCGTTCCAGGCCTGGATGAAG
>CAYVWO010000218.1:0-5031 GCA_964455495.1 uncultured Tessaracoccus sp. | reverse complement strand
CGCCTGCGGCGGGTCGCTGAAGACCTGCGACACCGAGCTCGGGAAGTCGGTCTGGGCCGACGGCGGCGTGCGCCACCCGCGCGACGTCGCCCTCGCGCTCGCCGCTGGCGCGGGCTCGGTGATGATCGGCTCCTGGTTCGCCGGCACCCACGAGTCCACCGGCGATCAGCTCGCCGATCACCAGGGCCGCCCGTACAAGGAGTCCTTCGGCATGGCCTCGGCGCGCGCGGTCCGTCAGCGCACCCGGGAGCAGTCGGCGTTCGAGCGCGCCCGCGCCGCCCTGTTCGAGGAGGGCATCAGCAGCTCGCGGATGTACCTGGACCCGCGTCGCCCCGGCGTCGAGGACCTGATCGACTGGATCACCAGCGGCGTGCGCTCCTCCTGCACCTACGCCGGTGCCCGCAGCCTCGCGGAGTTCGCCGAGCGCGCCGTCGTCGGCGTCCAGTCCGGCTCCGGCTTCGAGGAGGGCCGCCCGCTCGACCAGAGCTGGTAACTTCGCCACCATGGTTGAGCGCGTCGCCGAGTTTTTCGGGCTGGACGACGACTACGTCCGCCCGGCGGCCGACCGGCCGTGGCGCACGGACTGGATCGTCGCGGCGCTGCTGACCGGCATCTCGGTGTCGCTGCTGATGTTCATGCGCGACATGAACGACGAGCTGCGCGACAGCCTGCCGCTGGTCTCCTCGTTCCTCGCGGTCGGCACCGCGGGCCTCCTCATCACGTTCCGGCGTCAGTACCCGGTCGGCGTGCTGCTGCTGGCCAGCGGCGCGCACTTCATCGTGGTGGGCGTGGCCCTCCCACTCGTCGTGACGATGGCGAGCATGCAGGTGCTGTACTTCCTCGGCATCTACACGGCCATGGCATACGCGCGCCGCCGGCAGTCGCTGATGCTGGCGATGGCGGCCGTGCTCTTCGCGATGCTGGTGTGGCTGATCATGGCCGACAGTTACGCACGGGCCATCCAGCCCGACGAGTTCCAGCCGACGTTCTGGTACTACGTCGGAACGGTCGTGATGAACCTCGCGTACTTCGGGGTCGCGATCTGGCTGGGCCGCCAGGCCTGGCTGCAGGCCAAGGCGGCCGAGGAGTTGGCGACGAGCCGAGAGTTGGTCCAGGCCCAGGCCCGGCAACTGGCCGATCAGGCGGTGGTCGCGGAGCGGCTGCGCATCGCCCGCGACCTGCACGACTCCGTGGCTCATCACATCTCGCTGATCGGCGTGCAGACCGCGGCCGCCCGGCGCGCGATGGACACCAAGCCCGAGCTCGCCGCCGACGCGATGCGCGGGGTCGAGGGCATGTCCCGCGACGCCGTCGCGGAGCTGCGCAGCATGCTCGGCTCCCTTCGCGACGTCGACGAGGACAGCGGCCTGAGGACCATCCAGGCGCTCGCCGCGCTCGCGGAGGAGTCCAGCGACGCGGGGCTCCGCGTGACCTACGAGTGCGTTGGCGACCCGGCCGCGGCTGAGCGGCTGAACCCGATGCAGTCGTCGAACCTGCTCCGGATTGCCCAGGAGTCGCTCACGAACATCCGCCGCCACTCGACGGCGACCGAGGCCCGCGTCGTCGCCCGGCTGGAGGACGGGATCGAGCTGGAGATCACCGACAACGGCCTCCCCGTGCCCAACACCGGCGGCACCGGGCTTGGCCAAGTGGGCATCCGGGAGCGCGCGGCGGCCATGGGCGCCGAGGTCGAGATCGGCCCCCGCGCGTCCCGCGGCTATCGCGTCCGCGTCGCCCTCCCCCGAAAGGCAGCCTCGTGATCCGCGTCGCCCTCGTCGATGACCAGGCGCTCGTGCGGCGCGCGTTCTCCCTGATGCTGAGCATCGAGGACGACATCGAGCTGGTCGGCGAGGCCGGCGACGGCGACGAGGCGGTTCGGCTCGCCGAGCGCACCGCGCCGGACGTGATGCTGATGGACATCGAGATGCCCCGTCGCAACGGCCTGGAGGCCACCCGGGCCATCCGCGCCGCCGGCGACACCCAGGTGATCATCCTCACGACGTTCGACCGCGACGACTACCTCTTCGACGCGCTCGACGCCGGCGCCGCGGGCTTCCTACTGAAGAACAGCGAGCCCGAGCGCCTGCTCGAGGCCATCCGCACCGTCGCCGCCGGCGGGGGGCTCCTGGCTCCGGAGGTCACGCGCCGCGTGATCGCGCAGGCCGTGCAGGGCCACCGCCCAGCCGCGCCCACCCCCGCCGCCCTGCGCCTGACGGACCGCGAGCTGGAGGTGCTCCGCGAGATCGCGGGCGGCTTCAGCAACGCGGAGATCGCCGCGCGGCTGTTCGTCAGCGAGCCCACCGTCAAGACCCACGTGTCCAGCACGCTGAGCAAGCTGGGCGTCCGCGACCGCGTCCAAGCGGTGATCTTCGCCTACGAGCACGGACTCGTATAGCGGCGGTCATCCGATCGGATGAGCGCCGCGGAGGCGAAGATGGTTCGCGCGACCGATGCCGCACGCGCGCCAGTCCGGCACGCTGGATAACATGTTGGATATCGACTCCGTCACCCGAAGATTCGGCGACCTCACCGCCCTCGACAACGTCTCGTTCACCGTCCCCGACGGCGCCTTCACCGGCTTCGTCGGCGGCAACGGCGCGGGCAAGACCACCACGATGCGGATCGTCATGGGCGTGCTCGCCCCGACATCCGGCGAGGTGCGCTGGAACGGCCACCCGATCACCGCGCGCGACCGCGCCGAGTTCGGCTACATGCCCGAGGAACGCGGCCTGTACCCCAAGCAGCCGATCCTCCCCCAGTTGGCCTTCCTCGGCGAACTGCACGGCATGCAGCCGAGAGAAGCGCGGCAGGCCGCGGAGGCGCTGCTGACGCGGTTCAACCTCGGCGACCGCACCGGCGACAAGCTGGAGAAGCTATCGCTCGGGAACCAGCAGCGCGTGCAGATCGCGGGCGCGGTGATCGCCAGCCCGAAGGCCCTGATCCTCGACGAGCCGTTCAGCGGCCTCGACCCCGAGGCGGTCGACGAGATGTTCGCGCTTCTCACCGAGTTCACGAAGCGCGGCGTGCCCGTGTTGTTCTCGTCGCACCAGTTGGAGCTTGTCGAGCGGCTGTGCGACCAGATCGTCATCCTGCGCAAGGGCCAGGTGATCGCCACCGGAAGCGTCGACGAGCTGCGCTCCGCGGGACCTGCCCGCCACGCGATCGTCGCCGACGCCGACCTCGGCTGGCTCCGCGGCCGACCCGGCGTGACCGTCGTAGACGTCGACGGGCCGAAGGCAGAGGTCGAGTTCGCCGACGACGCCACGGCCCAGCACGTCCTGGCCGAGGCCCTCAGCCGCGGCCCCGTCCGATCCTTCGGGCCGGTCGTCCGGCCCCTCAGCGACTACTACCGTGAGGTCACCCGATGAACGCCACGCCCCCGCCCGTCCGCCACCCCTGGCTGATCGTCGCCCGCCGCGAGGTGATGGCGCAGCTGACAAGCAAGGTCTTCTGGGTCGGCACGCTCTCCACCATCGGCGTGATCGTCCTCGCCTTCCTCGTCTCGAACCTCATGGCCGGGATGGGCGGCACGAGCCGCGTCGCGGTCGCCACCGACGAGGCCACCGCCGTGATCGCCGTGGCGAAGTCCCAGGGGCTCGACGTCGAAGCCATCCGCGTGCAGCCCGATGCCCTTGCCGCCACCGTGTCCGACGGCCAGGCCGACGCGGCGCTCTCCTTCGACGACGGCTGGAAGCTGGCGTTCCGCAACGCCACGGACGCCCCGATGCTGACCGACGCCGTGCGGACCTTCCAGATCGAGCAGAACGCCGCCGCCAGCGGCGTGGATGCCTCCCAGATCCTCGCGCACACCGAGCTCACCATGGTCCCGCTGGACGGCAACGAGTCCAACGCGATCGCGCTCATGATCGCCACCTTCGCGTTCGCGATCCTGTTCATGTTCTCCGCGATGACCTTCGGCATGCAGATCGCGCAATCGGTGGTCACGGAGAAGGAGTCGCGGATCGTCGAGATCCTCGCCGCGGCGGTGCCGATCCGGCAGCTGCTGATCGGAAAGGTTGTCGGCAACTCGCTTCTCGCGCTCTCGCAGGTGGTGCTGATCGTGGCGGCAGCCCTCGTGGGGATGTCGTTCACCGAGTACAAGCCGATGATCGCCCTCGTCGCCCCCGTGGCCGGCTGGTTCGTGCTGTTCTTCCTGGTCGGCTTCGCGTCCCTGGCCTGCCTGTGGGCGGCCGCCGGCTCGATGGCCACCCGCGTCCAGGACCTCAGCCAGACGACGACGCCGCTCACCACGATCATCATGCTGGTCTACATCGTCGGCATGTTCGCCCGCGGCACGATGGCCGAGGTGCTGAGCTACGTGCCTATCGCGTCGACGGTCGTCATGCCCGGCCGCCTCCTGAGCGGCGAGGCCACCTGGCTCCACGCGCTGGCCTCGTTGGTCATCTCCGGCCTCTTCATGATCGTCGCCATCTGGTTCGGCGAGCAGGTCTACCGCCGCGGCCTCCTCCAGACCAACGCCGTGATGTCCCTCAAGGACGCGTTCCGCCGCACCGCCGATGCGTGACCAACCGCCGCAAAAACACGAGGGCCCGCACCGTCACGGTGCGGGCCCTCGCTCGGTTCAAGGAGCGGTCAGTGCTTGTAGTCGCCCCGGTAGAACTCGAGGACCCAGCCGCTGCAGCTCCAGATGCCCATCGCGATGCCCATCAGCGTGATCCAGCCCTGGTGGAGGGCCGGGCCGAGGAAGATGACCGCGATGGTCAGCGCCGCCCAGAAGGGCCAGATGCTCTTCGGGGCGAAGAAGCCCACGGTGCCGGCGGCCTCGTAGACCTCGGCGTCGGGGCGGTCCTCAGGGCGCGGGTCGAACGTGCGCGCGGTGATCGTCAGGTAGCCCGCGATCATGCCGCCCAGAAGGCCCGTGAAGCCCAGCACGAACGTGCCCGCGATCTCGTGGGACATGAGCCAGTAGATCGGCGTCACCACCACGAAGAAGAGGAAGATGAACCAGAAAACCCACTTTTCGGCCTTCACTTGGCGGCACCTTCCATCTCGGCGTTCGTGCCGCCGTCG
>CAYVWO010000217.1:0-5064 GCA_964455495.1 uncultured Tessaracoccus sp. | reverse complement strand
GGCGCCCGCAGCAGCGTCCACGCCCCCTCGTCGTGGGGCCAGTAGCGCCGCATCAGGCCGAGCGCGAGACCGTGCACCGTCGTCACGTGCGGCGAGGTCTGCGCCCCGGCGACCTGCCTCGCGATGTCACGCCGCAGCGCCTGGGCCGCCGCCCGCGAATGGGCAAGCACGATCACCCGGTCCAGCGAGCTCCCCGCCGCCACCCGCCGCACCGCGGCCGCCGCGGCAACCACGGACTTCCCCGTCCCCGGCCCCCCAAGGACGACGCGCACGCCGCTCCCCAACGCCGCGGCGGCCTCCTGCTCAGGCGTCAGCGCTGGGACAGCGACACGCCGCGGCGGGAGAAACTGGAAGCTCATGGTCTCGATGCTTCCACCTGCCACCGACAATTTCACATCCGTGCGAAGCTGGGCGCATGCCGGAGCGGATCGCGACCGAGGTCGACGGGGTGGCCCTCACCCTGACCCATCTCGAGCGCGCGCTGTTCCCGAACGGATTCACCAAGGGGGAGCTGGTCTCCTACTACCTGGAGGTCTCGGGCGCGCTCCTGCCGCACCTGGCCGACCGCGCCGTCACCCGCGTGCGGTTCCCCGAGGGGACGGCTGGGGAGGGGTTCTACGAGAAGCACCTCCCGGGCGGCGCGCCCGCGTGGGTGCGCACCATCCCCGTCGCGACCACCACTGGCACCGTCGACTACGTCGCCGTCGACGGCCGTCCCGCGCTCGTCTGGCTGGCGAACCTCGCCGCCGTCGAGCTTCACACCCCGCAGTGGCGCGCCGCCGAGGCCACGCGCGGGCCCGACGGAATCGTGCTCGACGGCGACGACGAGCCGCGCGCCACGACCCTCGTCGTCGACCTCGACCCCGGCCCCGGGGTCACGCCCGCCGACTCGGCGAAGGCCGCGCTCCTCGCCGCAACCGCGCTCGCCGAGCTCGGGCTCGAGGCGCATCCCAAGTCCTCGGGCAACAAGGGCCTGCAGCTGGGCGTCGGGATCGAGCCGACGCCCTGTTCCCAGGTGTTCGGATTCGCCAAGGGCCTCGCGAGGCACCTCGCGCGGGAGCACCCCGCCATCTTCACCGCGACCATGGCAAGGGACGCCCGACCCCGCCTGGTCTTCGTCGACTACTCGCAGAATCTCGCCGCCCGCAACACCGTCGCGCCCTACTCTGTCCGGGGGTTCGACACCCCGCGCGTCTCGACCCCACTCACCTGGGACGAGGTCGCGGCGCTTCGCCCCGACTCGCAGCCCGGCCTCTCGCCGGCGAGCGTGTGCGAGCGCCTGCAGACGCACGGCGACCTGTGGCAGGCTGTGCTGACGGCCGCGGCCGTTCTGCCCGAGACGCCTGCCTGACGAGACGGCCGACATGGACGAGATGGGACACCGATGACAGAGTCGACAGCTCAGCCGGCCCGCTCCCACTATGTCCTCTCCCCCGCGCCATGGCTGGGCGGATGCAGCGACATCGGCCTGCGTCACTCCACGAACCAGGACGCGATGTCGCTCGCGGTGCGAGAGGCCCCGACGCCGACCGCCGTCGTCGCCGTTTCCGACGGCGTCACCACCGCCCCCGGCGCCGAGGACGCCTCACGGCTCGCCGCCGAGGCCGCGGCGCACCGCCTCGTGGAGCTGCTCGACCGGGGCGAGCCCCCGGCGACCGCGCTCCACCACGCCTTCGACGACGCCAACTCGGCGGTGGTCCACGACCGCGAGTACCCATCGGCGTGCACCCTGGTTGCCGCGGTGGTCTACGAGGCCTCCATCGTCGTCGGCAGCGTCGGGGACTCGCGCGCCTACTGGTTCGGCGATGACGGCACCGTCCGCCAACTCTCCACAGACGACTCCATGGCACAGGCGCGGATCCTGCTGGGGATGACCCGCGAGGAGGCGGAGCGGTCGATCCAGGCGCACGCCATCACACGTTGGTTGGGCCGCGACTCCACGGACTGGGCCCCGGGCATCGTCGAGCTCACTCCGGACGGCGGCGGCTGGCTCCTGCTCTGCTCCGACGGCCTCTGGAACTACGCCAGCTCCCCCGAGGAGCTGGCCGGGGTCTTCGCCGAGCACGCCGCCTCCGCGACATCCCCCGCGGAGGGAGCCGAGGCGCTCGCGGCCTGGGCGAACGCCCAAGGCGGCCGCGACAACATCACCGTCGTCCTCGTCCGCATCACGCGCTGAGCGAAACGCCTTGGCGGCACCACTAGAGTTGGCCGCATGGAGATCAAGATCGGCATCACGAACATCGCGCGCGAGGTCACATTCGAGACCGACGCCACCCCCGACGAGGTGGCTCAGAAGGTGCGCGAGGCCGTCGCCGAGTCGTCGCTGCTGGACCTGACCGACGACAAGGGCCGCCGCATCCTGGTCCCCGGAGAGCGCCTCGGCTACGTCGACCTCGGCAGCCCCAGCGCGCGGGCCGTCGGCCTCGGCGCGGTGTAACCACGCCCCTGCGATAGACTCACTCCTTGGCGGGCCGATAGCGCCCGACTCCGGCTGCGCCCGGCGCGCCGTGAGTTCCATCTCAGAGGAGTGAGAGAACCCTGAGCGACAACGAGATTTCGGCTGACGAGACGTTCGCCGACCTTGGCGTGCACGAGTCCATCACCTCGGCCCTTGCCGAGGTGGGCATCGTGCACCCCTTCACCATCCAAACCCTCGCCATTCCGCTGGCACTCAGCGGCACCGACCTGATCGGCCAGGCCCGCACGGGAACCGGCAAGACGCTCGCGTTCGGCGTGAGCCTGTTGCACCGCATGGTCACCCTTTCCGACGGCGTGAGGCCGGCGCACGGGAAGCCGCGGGCGTTGATCGTCTGTCCCACGCGCGAGTTGGCGCTGCAGGTGGGCCGTGACCTCGACGTCGCCGGCGCGCACCTCAAGATGCGCGTGCTGACCATCTACGGCGGCACCGGCTACGACGATCAGCTGAACACCCTTGAGAGCGGCATCGACATCGCCGTCGGCACCCCGGGACGTCTGCTCGACCTCGCCGACCGCGGCGCGCTCGACCTCAGCGAGATCCAGGTCCTCGTCCTCGACGAGGCCGACGAGATGCTGGACCTCGGCTTCCTCCCGGACATCGAGCGGCTCCTCCGCAAGACACCGGCCTCGCGTCAGACGATGCTGTTCTCCGCGACGATGCCCGCGCCCATCCTGGCCCTGGCCCGCGCCACGCTTAACAAGCCGATCAACATCCGCGCCGAGGGCCACGACGCCCAGATGACCGTGCCGGACATCACGCAGTTCGTCTACCAGGCGCACGACCTGGACAAGCCGGAGATCGTCGGTCGGCTCCTGCAGGGCACCGAGACGACGAAGGTCATGGTCTTCTGCCGCACCAAGCGCGCGGCTCAGCGCCTGACCGACGAGCTCGTCGACCGCGGCTTCCCGGCCGCCGCCATCCACGGCGACCTCAACCAGCAGGCCCGGGAGCGGGCGCTGAAGAAGTTCCGCTCCGGCTCGGTCTCCGTCCTCGTCGCCACCGACGTCGCCGCCCGCGGCATCGACATCACCGGCGTCAGCCACGTGATCAACTACGAGTGCCCCGACAACGACGCCACCTACGTGCACCGGATCGGCCGCACCGGCCGCGCCGGGAACACCGGCGTCGCGGTGACGCTCGTCGACTGGGCGGACCTGCACCGTTGGAAGCTCATCAACCAGGCCCTGAATCTCGAGTTGGGCGATCCCGCCGAGACGTACTCGACGTCGGCGCACCTGTTCACCGATCTGGGCATTCCCGCCGGAACGAAGGGCCGGCTGCCCGGCACCAAGGACCGCTCCGCCGAGCGTCGCGCCGAGCGGATCGAGAAGGAGGAACGACGCCGCTCGGGCTCCTCTGAGCGCTCCGGCGAGGGCGGCCGTCGTCGTTCCCGGCGCACAACCGAGGCCACCGGCGACCACCCGGCCGAGGCCGCCGTCGAGCAGGCGGCGAAGCCGCGCCGTCGTCGCCGCCGCACCCGCGGCGGCGTCGAGGTGCCGAAGGACTAGTACTTCATCTGCATCGCGGACCGGACCTCGTCGAGGGTCTGGTCCGCGATCTCGTTCGCCCTCGCGTTGCCCGCGGCAAGGACGCCCTCGAGGTAGCCCGGGTCGGCGGCGAGCTCCACACGGCGGGCGCGCAGCGGCGCGAAGTAGTCGTTCACCGCGGCGGTGACGAGCTTCTTCAAGCCGCCGCCCCCGCCGTCGCCGATCTCCTCGGCGATCGCGACCGGATCGCGGTCGAGGCACATCGCGGCGAGGTTGACCAGGTTGGACACCTCGGGGCGGGTCTCGGGCTCGTAGGTGATGTGGCGGTTCGAGTCGGTCACCGCGCGCTTGATCAGCTTGGCGGTCTCGTCGGCGGTCATGCCGAGCTCGATGGTGTTGCCCTTGGACTTGCTCATCTTCGTGCCGTCGAGGCCCAGGATGGTTCCCGACTTGCTGAGCAGCGCCTCGGGCTCCGGGAAGACGGGGCGGGCCGCGTCGGCGCGGCCGTAGCGCTCGTCGAACCGGCGGGCGATCACCCGCGCCTGCTCGAGGTGCGGCAACTGGTCCTTGCCGACGGGCACGAGGTTGGCCTTGCAGAACAGGATGTCGGCGGCCTGGTGCACGGGATAGGTCAGCATAAGTCCGGACATCGGGCGGTCGCCGGTGTCGTCGAGCTCTGACTTGACCGTGGGGTTTCTGCGCAGCTCAGCGTCGGTGACGATCGACAGGAACGGCAGCATGAGCTGGTTCAGCCCGGGAACCGACGAGTGGGTGAAGATGGTGACCTTCTCCGGGTCGAGCCCGGCGGCGAGGTAGTCGGTAAGCAGGGAGTAGACGCGTTCGCGGATGGGGCCGACGCCGTCGCGGTCGGTGATCACCTGGTAGTCGGCGATGAGCACCATGGTCTCGACGCCCTTGTCCGCGAGCGTTACGCGGTTCTGGAGCGAGCCGAAGTAGTGGCCGATGTGCAGGTTTCCGGTGGGCCGGTCGCCGGTAAGGATCCGGAACCTCGACGGGTCCTTCTCCACCGCGGCCTCGATCTCGAGGCTGCGCGCGGTCGAGCGCGCCAGCGAGGCGTCGGCATCCTGGAGGACCTGG
>CAYVWO010000216.1:3894-5076 GCA_964455495.1 uncultured Tessaracoccus sp. | reverse complement strand
CTGTTCCTGATGGACCACGCGGGCCTTCCGCTGAAGACGGTGCTGGAGCAGCTCGACCTGCTGGGCGAGGAGGTCGTGCCGGTGCTCCGCAAGGAGTTCGCCGCGCTGCGCGCCCCCGGCGTCCCCGACGCCCCGACCCACGCGAACCGCCTCCCCGCCGACGCCCCCGTCGCCGCGGAGCCGTCGGTGCCCTCCGTCGACCGCTGGACCGGCACCCGCGCCGAGGACGACAACCGCCTTTGACGCTCCGTGACCCGCGTATCTGGACCCGGCAGTTGACGAGGGACCTATGCTGAACGCCGTGACTGCTGACCGCCGACTCCTGCTTGTCCATGCCCACCCCGATGACGAGTCGAGCCAGTCCGCCGCGACGATGGCGCGCTACGTCGCGGAGGGCGCCCAGGTGACCCTCGTGACGTGCACCCTGGGTGAGCTGGGCGAGATCCTCGTCCCCGACTGGGCTCACTTCACGCCTGACGAGCTGGGCGGACATCGCCAGGGGGAGATCGCCGTGGCGCTGGCGGAGGTCGGCGTCACCGACCACGTCTACCTCGGCGGTGCCGGGTGCTACCACGACTCGGGCATGGCGAGGGACGAGCAGGGCAGGGTCGTCGCGCCCGACGACATGCCCGCGAACGCCTTTTGGCGTGCGGACCTGCTCGAGGCGGCCAACCACCTTGTCGAGGTGATCCGCTCGCGCCAGCCGCAGGTGCTGGTCACCTACGACCCGGTCGGCAACTATGGCCATCCGGACCACATCCAGGCGCACCGGGTTGCCATGTACGCGACGGTGCTGGCGGCCGCGCCGTCGCACCGGCCCGACCTCGGCGCCCCGTGGCAGGTGCGGCGGGTGCTGTGGAACACCCACAACACCGAGCGCTGGGTCGAGGCCTACCGCATCGCCAAGGAGCGCGGCCTGGAGCTGTGGCCGGAGGAGGAGCGTTCGGAGGAGGACTTCGGCCCGGCGCCCAGCCAGATCGTCGCCGTCGTCGAGTGCGGCCCATGGCTGGAGGTGTGTCGGCGCGCGCTGGGATCGCACCGCAGCCAGGTCGACCCCGAGAACCCGTTCTGGCAGTTCTACGCCATCGTGCAGGAGCTCCCCGGCGCCGGCGAGGCCTACCTGCTGGCCACAGGCGAGCCGTTCCCCGAGGGCGGGATCGCCACGGACCTGTTCGTCGGCCT
>CAYVWO010000216.1:0-3794 GCA_964455495.1 uncultured Tessaracoccus sp. | reverse complement strand
ACGCCGAGCGTGATCAGGAAGCTCTGGAACGGCTCGACGAAGCTGGCCGCGAAGAACACGACGTAGATGGTGCCGAGCGTGAGGATGGTGCCGTCGATGCCCGCGGCCAGCGGGCGCGGGATCTTGATGCCCAGGCTGATCAGCGTGAGGCCAGAGGAGTAGATGCCGAGCACCGCGCCGGAGACCAGGGCGAGGACGGCCGTGACCAGGAACGGGACGAGGACCCAGACGGGGAGGATCGAGGCGAGGGCGCCCAGCGGGTCGGCGTTGATGGCCTCGCTCAACGCCGGGTCCGAGCCGGCCAGCAGCAGGCCGACGATCACCAGCGGGATGGGCGCGACCGACGCCCCGAACGTGTTCCAGAACACGATCGAGCGGTCGGAGGCGGTGCGCTTCTGGTAGCGGGTCCAGTCGGCGGCGATGTTGATCCAGCCGAGGCCGAAGCCGGTCATCACCATGACGAGCGCGCCGATGACCTGCCCGAGCGTGCCGTTGGGGATGGAGCCGACCGCGGCCCAGTCGATGTGCGGGAACGTCAACACCACGTACAGGACGGTGATGAAGCCGGTCAGCCAGGTCAGCAGCGACTGGAGCCTCATGATCGTGTGGTAGCCCAGCACGGACGCGCCGACGATCAGCGCCGCGACGACGACCGTCGCGCCCAGCTTGACCGCGGTCCCGCCGTCGCCGCCCAGCCGCGTGATGATGCTGGACGTCGCCAGCACCGCGAGGATCGCCAGGTAGGTCTCCCAGCCGATCGACGTCAGCCAGCTGACGATGCCCGGCACCTTCTGCCCGTTGACGCCGAACGCGGCGCGCGAGAGGACCATGGTCGGGGCCGATCCGCGCTTGCCCGCGATCGCGATCACGCCGCAGAGGAAGAACGACACGACGATGCCGATCACGGATACCACCGCGGCCTGCCAGAACGAGATGCCGAAGCCGAGGATCCAGGCGCCGTAGCTCATGCCGAACACCGACACGTTGGCCGCGAACCACGGCCAGAACAGGTCGCGCGGCTTCGCGGTGCGCTGCGACTCCGGGATGATCTCGATGCCTGCGTGCTCGATCAGGGTCGAGACGGGGGTGCTCTCCGTGCTCACGACTGCCTCCATGCTGTGCCGGTGTGACAAGGCGATTCTGGCACTAGCTCGCCTGGCGCGCGCGCGACGGGCCAGAGCCGAACCTCCGCCGTGAGTGAACCGTGACACAATTCGCACCATGAGCAACGTGATCGCACTCGACGAACAGGCTTGGGCCGAGGCCGATTGGCCGCTCGGCGCCCACCCCTCAGCGCATGGGATCACCTTCGCGGTGCATGCCCCCGCCGCGACCCGGGTGCAGCTCGAGATCTACCCCGAGGCGCTGGGCGCGGACGCCTCGCACACGTTCCTGCTCGCCAAGGGCGAGGACGGGGTGTGGCGCGGCAACCTGCAGGGCCTCCAGCTGAACGCGCTCTACGCCTACCGGGTCTGGGGGCCGAACTGGGACTGGGTCGACGGCTGGACCCCGGGCTCCGACCTCGGTTACGTCTCCGACCTCGACGACGACGGCAACCGGTTCAACCCCAACAAGGCGCTGTTCGACCCGTACGCGCGCGAGGTGACCCACAACGTCTACACAGACCTGCTCGTCCCCTTCGGGGTCGACGACGGGGTGTTCGGCACCGGCGGCGACCTGATCGACGGCGTTCCTCGCCGACTGATCGACACCGGCCCCTGGGTGCCGAAGGGCGTCGTCATCGCCGACTACACGACCGTCACCGCGAAGCCGCACGTGCCGCCGGAGCGCTCGGCGATCTACGAGGCCTCCATCGAGCAGTTGACGGGGCACCCGTCCGCCGCGCGGCTGAGCAGGCTGTTGCTGCGCGAGCCCGAGTTCGGCGCCGTCGGCGACATCCCGGCCGAGTACCTCGGCACCTACAAGGGCGCGGGCCTGATGGCGCCGTACCTGCGGGCGCTGGGGTTCACCACCGTCGAGCTGCTGCCGGTCCACGAGACCAACGCCTCCGAGGCCAGCCGCGACGTCGCGAAGACCAACGCCTGGGGCTACATGACGCTGGCCTTCTTCGCGCCCAACCGCCGCTACGCGCACGACAAGAGCTGGGGCGGGCCCACGCGCGAGTTCAAGGAGATGGTCTCCGCCTTCCACGACGAGGGGCTCGAGGTCTATCTCGACGTCGTCTACAACCACTCCGCGGAGGGCGGCAACTGGAACGGCGACGTCGAGACGACGGGGTTCGTGTCGCTGGGCGGGTTCGCGACGGCCGACTACTACCAGATGACGGGGGCGAAGCTGCTCGTCGACGGCGCGACGGGGACCGGCAACCAGCTGAACTATTCGTCGCCGGTGGCTCGACAGCTGGTGCTCGACTCGCTCGCCTACTGGGCCGACGACGTGTCCGTCGACGGCTTCCGCTTCGACCTCGCGACGGTGCTCGGCCGCCTCCCCGCCGACGCGGAGGCCGACGACTGGGACCGTCAGAAGCGGTTCTTCGGCGACCACCCGCTGCTGGTGAGCATCGCGGCGTTCGCGGAGGCGCGCCACGTCGAGGTGATCGCGGAGGCGTGGGACCTGTGGGGCTACGAGGTGGGCAACTTCCCGCGCGGCTGGGGCGAGTGGAACGGCCGGTTCCGCGACGCCATGCGCGCCTACCTCAAGGGCGACGGCAACACCGACGACTTCATGGCGTTCCTCAACGGCGACTGGCTGCACTTCAACGACTCCGGCGGCCCGCAGAAGTCGGTGAACTTCGTGACCGCCCACGACGGCTTCACGATGTTCGACCTCGTCTCGTACAACACCAAGGACAACGGCCAGCCGTACCCGTTCGGTCCGTCCGACGGCGGATCCGACAACAACATCAGCTGGGACTCCGGCGGCGACCAGGCGCTGCGACGCACGCGCTGGCGGAACTTCTGGCTGGTCACCTTCCTGGCCCGGGGCGTCCCGATGGTCGTGTCGGGCGACGAGTACGGCCGCACGCAGAACGGCAACAACAACCCGTGGTCGCTGAACACGGTCGGCATCTGGAACAACTGGGCCCAGGCCGGCTCCAACGCGCCCACGCAGCTGCCGGTGGACCCCGAGCAGCCCGACCTGCCGGGCTACCACGACGTCGTCGGGCAGACGGACGCCCCCCCGGGCGTGAACCCGCTGCTGCAGTTCGCGCGCTACGTGGCCCACCTGCGGGCGGGGCAGGCGACGTTCCGGCAGCGCACGTGGGGCGACGTCTCCCTCGGCGGCGAGGACGTCAGCTACGTCTACTTCGGAACGTCCCTGGACGACCCGCCCCGGCCGGGCGACCGCCAGGTGGCGGTGGCCATCGACTCGGGCAGCACCGACGGCGACGACTTCTGGATCCTCGTCAACATGTTCGACGGGCCGGCCACCTTCGACCTCGGCGAGTGGGAGGAGCAACACGCCACCCGCAACCACGACTGGCACCGCATCATCGACACCGCGGCCTGGGCCGAGGCCGAGGGCAACTGCTGGACGATGGACGACGCGCTCCACGTGACCGGCGAGTACACCGTCGAGCCGTGGTCGATCGTCGTGCTCCAAGCGCGCCCGACCGAGCCCGACGCCGAGCCGCACGTCCTGTGGGGCCGCCGCGGCGGCGTCCAGGTCGGCCGGACGGGGCGCCCGTACCTGCGCGGCCTCGTCGACCGCTACCTGCCGCGGCTGCGGCGCGACCCCGCACCGACTAGCCTTGATGCGACGACCCAGGAGGCTCGATGACCACCACGATCCGCGTCGAGCGCAGCTACGACTGCGAGCCTGCCCGCGTCTGG
>CAYVWO010000215.1:4519-5115 GCA_964455495.1 uncultured Tessaracoccus sp. | reverse complement strand
TCGAGATTCACCTCCAGGCCCAGCCCGTTCAGCCGCTGCACCATCACGGGCATGCGCGCGGTACGGTCCACCCGGAGGTGTGTCAGCGGGGCGAGGAGCGGGCGATGGAACGGGTCGCAGCCATAGCCGAGGAGGTGCACCGAGCGCCCTCCGTGTTCCGCGGACATCTCAATCCCGGAGACCACCCGCACCCCGATGCGCTTGCCCGCTTCCTGCGCCTCGGCCACGCCGTCGAACGTGTCGTGGTCGGTGAGAGCGATCACGTCGAGGCCTGCGGTGAGGGCCTTCATCACTAGGCCGGTGGGGGTGTCGGTGCCGTCCGTGACGCTGGAATGCGTGTGAAGGTCGATCTTCATGGCCTCATCGTAGAAGGAAGAGACCTTGCGCGTGGGCAGTTGCGACTACTCTTCAGCGCATGCAGCTTGACTACACCCACACCTATGCCGCCGAACCCGCCCGCGTCGCCGGTCTCCTCCGCACCGAGGCCTTCCTCGACGACGTCGCCACCCACGCCGGCGCCCTCTCCCACTCCGTCCAGCTGCGCGACGACGCCACGGTCCTCGGCATGAGGCTCCCCGTCCCCTCGCACCTGACGA
>CAYVWO010000215.1:804-4509 GCA_964455495.1 uncultured Tessaracoccus sp. | reverse complement strand
GGTCGAGGTGCAGGCCGACGCCCGGCTCTCCCCCGTCGCCGACGGCACGCGCGCGCACTACACGGGCGACCTGAAGGTCCGCATCCCGCTGGTCGGCAAGAAGGTCGAGACCCAGCTCGAGCCCTTCATCCGCGACGCCTTCGAGGGCCTTGAGCGCCGCGCCGCCGACTGGCTTTCCCGGTAGACGCCCGAGGGGTGGTTGAGGTCCTCGGCTAGCCCGCCTTGGCCTGCTGGGCGTCCTCGCGGCGCCTGCGGGCCGCCTCGACCGATGCCTTGAGCGCGGCCATGAGGTCGACGGCGTCGGCCACCGGAGTCGACGTGTCGGCGCTCTCGGACAGCTCGACGCCCGCCAGCTTCGCGTTCACGACCTCCATCAGCGCCTCACGGTAGGAGTCCGAGTACGCGGCCGGGTCGAACGGGCCGACGAGCTGGCCGATCAGCAGCTTCGCCATCTCCATCTCGGCGTCCGTGATGGTGACCTCCGCGCTGGGGGCCGCGAACTCGCCGTCGCGC
This sequence comes from uncultured Tessaracoccus sp., assembly GCA_964455495.1. Lineage (GTDB taxonomy): Bacteria > Actinomycetota > Actinomycetes > Propionibacteriales > Propionibacteriaceae > Arachnia. Next base: position 3,996 of record CAYVWO010000215.1, on the reverse strand, counting down.
AGCTCGTCGGGCCAGCGCATGGTGTGCATGACGAGCAGGTCGTCCTTCGGCCGCACCATCGCGAGCGCCTCGCGGCTGCGCAGCGCCACCTTGACGATGGCCACCTTGCCCTCGGCCGCGAGCGCCTCCCGCAGCAGCACGTACGGCTTCTGGCCTGCCGCCTCTGCCTCGAGGAAGTAGGCCTTGTCGAGGTACGTGGGGTCGACCTCGTCCTCGTTCACGAACCGCACGACGTCGACCGCCTTCAGCGTACTGAGCGGGAGCTGGGCGAAGTCCTCGTCCGTGAGGACGGCCATCCGCCCGTCGGCCGACTCGAAGCCCTTCGCGATGTCGGCGAACGCCACGACCTCGCCGCACTTCTCGCACACCCGCTGGTACCGGACGCGCCCGCCGTCGGCGGAGTGCACCTGGCGGAACGAGACGTCCTTCTCCTCAGTCGCGGAGAAGAGCCGGATGGGGATGGACACGAGGCCGAACGAGACGGCTCCCTTCCAGATGGCCCTCGGCATGGTCGCCCTCCTATCCCCTGCGGTACTCGACGACGTCGTTCCACAGCAGGTCGTGTTCCTGTAGCAGTGCCTGGACCTGCGGCAGGTCCCAGGCCTGGTCGATGGTCAGCCCCTTCGAGATGGCGGCCGCATCCGCAACATCGGCGCCCGGCTCGTCGGCGAACCACGCGGTGATCGCGGAGGCGGGGCACGACGTCAGCACGATCTGACCGTTGTCCGGGTCGTCGCCGGGCTCGACCAGAGCGGGATCGACCTCCGCCACGACGACGAGCCGCTCTCCGTGTGTCGTCAGGGCCGCGACGGAGGCGAGCACCAGGGACGCGTACTCGGCGTCCTCGGACTCGTTCTCCCCGTATCCCAGCTCGTCGAGGAGCCGGGGCGTGACGGTGTAGGCGACCCGGTCGGCGACGGCGATCTCGCCGCTCAGCACACCCATCTCGGACGCCGCGATGGGCAGGAATACCAGTTGACGCTTCACGAGCCCAGCCTATGGCATGCGGTAATGTCGAGTCTGCCATGAAGATCGTGTCCTCGTTCCTGTTCCTTGTCCTCGCCGCGTCCCTCGTGGCCTGCGGCTCGCCCGCGTCGGCCGCCCCCCAGACCATCGAGCTGGTGGTGACCGATCCCCCTTCGCCCGCGAAGAAGGTGGACGTCGCGCTGGGGGCGGAGGTGACGATCGTGATCACGACGCCTGAGGACGATCGCGCGCACCTGCATGGATACGAAGTGGAACTGGACATTCCGGCGGGCGTCCCCACCGAGCTGACCTTCACTGCGACCATGTCCGGCTCCTACGAGCTGGAGTCGCACGTCACCGACGCCGTCTGGTTGAACCTGGTCGTGTCGTGATCCTGCTGCACGGGATCGCGTCCCGGCACGACCTCCCCCTCCCCTTCGGCCTGGTCGTGGCGGCCGGCGCCGCCGCGCTGGTGATCACGTTCTGGGTTGCGCTGTTCGCCTGGCGGTCCCCGCGCTACCGCGAGGAGAGCGGCACAGAGCTGCCGCGGCTCACCCGCCTCGTCGACGCCCGGTGGTTCGGCGCGGCCCTGCGCGCCGTCGGCCTCGCGGTGTGGGGGCTCGCCGCCGCCGCGCTGTGGTTCGGCGTCGACCGCATCGACAACCCCGCGGTCGGGTTCGTCTACGTGTGGCTGTGGGTGGGACTGGTGCCGGCCGCGCTCCTGTTCGGCCAGGTGCACCGGCGCACGAACCCCCTGCGCACCCTCCTGTGGTTCCGCGGCGCGACCTCGCCGTCGCACGACGAGCCGACCGGGTCCCTGCTGCCGGCCGCCGGCGCCCTGGCGGCCTTCCTGTTCCTCGAGCTCGCGCAGCCCGGCGGCGCGACGCTTCCCGTGCTGCGCTGGTACGCCGTCGCGTGGGTGGTGTGGGTCGTCGCGGGCGCGCTCGTCACGCCGACGTGGATCGCGCGCGCGGACCCCTTCGAGGCGTTCGCCACCGCCGTCGCGCGGCTCTCGCCCTGGGCGCGGTCGGCGCGGGGGCTGCTGATGTGGACCCACCCGCTGCGCAACCTCGCGGCTTGGCGCGCCCCGCGCGGGCTGACGGCCATGGCGTCGGTGCTCCTCGGAGGAACGCTGTTCGATGCGCTGTCCAACACCTCGTGGTGGGTGCGCGCCACCCAGGGCGTGGAGGACGGAAAGACGCTGCTGACGGCCGCCGCCCTTCTGGTCTGCATGGGGCTGGTGCTCGGGCTGTTTCGGCTCGGCACCCTCCCGTACCGGGGGCTCTCCATGGACGCGCTCGCCCCCGGGCTCGTCCCGCTGGTCGTCGGGTACGCGCTGGCCCATTACGGCACGATGCTCTACCTCGAGGGCCAGCGCACCCTCTTCCGGTTCAGCGACCCCCTTGGGCGCGGCTGGAACCTCTTCGGCATGATCGAGGCCGCCCCCGACACGACGCTGTTCGCCTTCCCGACACTCGTGGCCGTGGCCCAGGTGGTGCTGATCGTCGCCGGGCACGCCATCGGCGTGCTGGTGACGCACGACATCGCGCTGCGGACCGCGCCCAGCGGGGCGAGGGTGCACCTGCCGCTGCTCGCCGTGATGGTGGCGTTCACCGTCGCGGGCCTCCTGCTGATGTTCGGCGGCTAGCCAGACCTCTTGGTCTCGACGCGCGCCCGGCGCTTCGCGCTAAGGCTCGGCTCAACCAGCGCGCCAGGGATTCACAGGAAACTCATAGGGTGTTGTCCGAAACGCCTCAGGTGTTGTCCGGACCACCCCAGGGTCTAGCCGACGGCGCCCCGAGCGATGAGGCTTCGGAACATGTTCACGTCCTTGCACCCGAACCCAGCGTCCGTCTCTTCCGCGCCCGTGGCGCCCACCGATTCGGCCCCGCCGCCCGCCATCGCGCTCATCGCCGCCCTCGTGGAGACCTTGGCTGGGAGGCGTCCCCTGCACCAGCTTCGCCCGCACCTCAGCCGGGAGGCCTTCCTCACCGTCGTCGCCTACGCGGACTCCGGGTCCTTTCGACGCACCATGGCGGCCGGGCTAAGGACGCAGATGCCCTCAGACGGGGCCGTGGAGGCGAGCCTACGCCTGCTGGCGACGTCGCGCTGGGTGAGCTGCGTGCTCCGCCTCGACCGGTGTGGGCGGGCGTGGCGCTGCACGGAGGTCTCCGTGCTCGCGCCCGCCGCCCTCAGGATCGCTTGACCGTCAGGCCGGGCGGCCGT
>CAYVWO010000215.1:0-794 GCA_964455495.1 uncultured Tessaracoccus sp. | reverse complement strand
CAGGGGCACGGCGCGTTGCGCGAGACCTTCGGCTTCGCCGTCGCCTGCTTGGCGCCCGACTTGGTCGCCTCGCCGCTCTCGTCCGGCGCGGAGTAGGTCAGGTTCTGGTCTGCCTTGCGCTCCAGTCCCTTGGCCAACGGCGCGTGCTCGTCGACCTCCTCGGCCTCGAGGGACGCCGTCAGGTCGCCGACGGTGACGGCCTCGCCGTCGTCGCCGGTCACCAGGGCCACCTCAGGCTCGTGCTCGGCCGGGCGGGCCTTGACCTCGAGGTTGAAGAGGAAGCCGACGACCTCCTCCATGAAGGCCTCCATCATGGCGTTGAACATGTCGCCGCCCTCGCGCTGGTACTCGACCAGCGGATCGCGCTGCGCCATCGCGCGCAGCCCGATGCCCTCGCGGAGGTAGTCCATCTCGTAGAGGTGCTCGCGCCACTTGCGGTCGAGCACCGTGAGCAGCACCTGGCGCTCCAGCTCGCGCATCGTGTCCGCGCCCAGCTGCTCCTCGCGAGCGTCGTAGGCGGCAAGCGCATCCGCCTGCACGACCTCGATCAGCTCGTGCTGCTCCGGAAGCTCGTCGGCCAGCTCGTCGACCTTGATGGTCGACGGGTAGAGAGTCTTCAGCTCCGTGACCATGGTCTCGATGTCCCACTCCTCCGGGATCCCGGTGGTGTGGGTGCGCACGACGTCGGCGACGACCCGCGCGCAGGTGCCGCGGAGCTGCTCCGAGACGTCCGCGCCGTCCAGCACGCTCCGGCGGTCGCCGTAGATGGCGTGCCGCTGCCGGTTCATCACGTC
>CAYVWO010000214.1:0-5125 GCA_964455495.1 uncultured Tessaracoccus sp. | reverse complement strand
GAAGGTCGCCGTCGCGCAGGCCGCGCTGAAGGAGCGCCAGCTAGACACCGAGGTGCGCCGCCCCGCCGACGCCGAGCGGTACCGCGTCGAGACCGCCGCCGAGGCGCAGCGCAACGCCGCCATCTTCGAGGCCGACGCCCGCAAGGCCGCATCGATCGCGAACGCCGAAGCGGAGGCCGAGAAGGCGCGCCTGGTCGGCGTCGGCGAGAAGTCGCGACGCTCCGCGCTGGCCGAGGCCGAGGCCATCGAGGGCGCCAAGCGCGGCGAGGCCGAGAAGGCCCGCCGCATCGCGGAGGCGGAGGCCACCCGCGCCGAGGGCGAGGCCAAGGCGGCGGCGGTCCTCGCCGTCGGCCAGGCCGAGGCGGAGGCGATGGAGAAGCGCGCCGAGGCGTTCGCGCAGTACAACGAGGCCGCCGTGCTCCAGATGCTGATCGAGATCCTGCCGCAGATGGCGGAGAAGGTCGCCGCCCCGATGGGCAGCATCGACAAGCTGACGGTGATCTCGACCGACGGCGCGGCCGCGCTCCCCAAGCAGGTCGCCGACAACGTGCTCCAGACCATGCAGCTGCTGCAGGACACCACCGGCGTCGACCTCGCCGGCATCGTCGGCGGCTTGGGCAAGAAGGACGTCGTCGCTGGCGAGACGGAGTAACCAACCCACCGACAAACGGCGCCGACCACCGGGTCGGCGCCGTGCGCTACGGCTGGAACGCGACTACCCGGCGGTCAGCGATCGACATCCTCTATGGGCGTCGATCTGCTGATCGAGCCAGTCGGTCAGCGCAGTCTGCGAGAATGCCGCGCATGACCATCACGCGGGCGCTGGCGCGCCGACTCTGGCCACCGCTGCTCGGCTGGCAGATCGCGGTCATGCTCGCGGCCATCGTCTGCATCGTCATCGAGATGGAAGCCACGAGCAGCCACCCGTTCGTCCTCGGGTCGCTGCGTTACTACACGGAGGCAGCCGTCGTCTTCGGCACCATCGCCGGCCTCATCCTGCTATGGATCGCGCCTCTGACCGGTGGCCTGCTGCTGACGGTGGCCGCCTTCGGCTCCGCCGCCGTCCCGGGCATCTCTGCCATCCCGGCCGGCTGGCTGGCGATCGCCGCGCTCGCCCTCGTCCTCACCGGTCGCCTCGCGCTGGCCCGCCGTCCCCTCGCCCCGACCGCGGTGGCGCGCGTCGACGGGGAGTTGGCCGGGTCGCTCGCCGAACGCAGACCCACCCTCGGGATCCTGCTGGTGGCCGTTCTGGCGGTGGCAGCGATCGCGCTGCCGATCGTCCACCAGATCCTGTACGGGCAGACGCTCGCGTTTCAGGAGCGCGCCGTCGCCCAGACCGTCGAGGTGCTGAGCATCGACGACGACGGCTTCCTCACCGTGCGGACCGAGAGCGGGACCCACGAGCTGGACGGCATCGACCTTGCCGAGGAGCCGGAGGTCGGCGGCACCGTGACCGTGCTGATCGACCCCGACGACCCCGCCGACATGCAGTTGACCGAGTCGCCCGACGATCCCTCGTGGCTGCTCGGCCTCGCCTTCGTCACCCTGCCGCTGGCGTGGGTGGCGGCCGAGCGCTTCTGGCTGCCGGCGCTGCGGCGCCGTCGGTTGGTCGGCAGCACGGTGCCGACCTTCGAGGCGCGGCTGCTCGTCACCGACGACGGCAAGGCCTACCTCCTGCCGCTGGACGGCGTGTGGCCCGCCGTGAGGGTCGACGAACTGGACGGCCTCGTCGCCCCCGACGCCAGCTGGGAGGAAGACGACGCCGAGGAGCCGCCCCTGGACGAGGACGTCCCGCTTCCGGAGTCCGCCGAGGAGCTCCGGGCCTGGCTGACGGACGAGGAGCCCAGCGCGGAGGACGAACGCGAGTTCGAGAGTGCGTTCGGGCCCGCGCCCGGGCACCCGCATCGCGTGACCGTGTTCGGGACGCCGCACCACGGCGCGACGATCGCGGTCGGCCGAGGCAGCGACGTGTGGCTCACCGAAGTCGGCCTCGGCGTCCCCGAGTTCGGCCTGCGTCGTAAGCTCCACGCGCCAGCGACAGAGGGAGCCGGTCTCCTGGCCGGCCTCCTGACGTTCCACCCGCGCGCGGTCCGCTGGTTATGGGCGGCATTCTGGGTCGCGGCCTGGGCCGTGCTGGCCCGACTGCACTTCGCGTGGGAGATCGGGAGCTGGTTCACTGTGCTCGCCCTCACGGGGCTGTGGGCCGTCGGCCTCGTCGGATGGGGCATCGGCGACGGCGCGGTCACGCTGCTGCGCGATCGCCTGATCCTGCACGGTGTGGTCCTCGACGACGTGGTGGCACCGGCCCAGGTCGCGTTCGGCGTCGCGGCCGACGAACTCGTCGGCCTGCGCCTGCGGGATCCCGACGACGTGATGGTGCTGTCACCGGCCTCGGTACTCCGGCGCTCGGACGCCACGCCGGCCGAGGCGCTCGCGGCATTGGAGCGGTGGCGCCTCGACACCCCGCCGGGAGTCCGCCCCGGACGACGACCCGCCGCCCCGCTGTGGGGCGCCGTCGGCATCGTGGTCGTCGGCGTCGGGAACGTGCTACTCGGCGCGCTGTAACGCCAGTCAGCGGTTGGGTGTGAGGTTTTCGGTCGAAAGCGACCGAAAACCTCACACCCAGCAACTTCAGACCCTCTTGACTCAATGTATCAATCATCTGCTACATTGATGCAATGAGCATCGAACTCCTCCTCGTCCTCCTCGCGTTCGTCGGCCTCGGCGCCGTCGCGAGCCGGGTCTTCACCCGCACCGTCCTCGTGGCCGACGCCGGCCAAGCCGCGCTGCTCTCCCCCGCCGCCAACCATGGACGACGACGGGCCGCCGTCGCCTTCGCGGGTGCGGCGGCCGTCACCGGCATCCTGCTCCTCGCGGGTCCGTGGCTCGCGCACGCGGTGGCCGGCCGGGTCGGGCCGACTGGACCGACGGGGCTGTCCCTCGCGCTCACTCCGCTGGCCATCGGCGTCGCCCACGCGGGGGTGTTCCTCGCCGCAGAGCGCACCTGGCCGCGGCCCGCCGCGCCGGTCCGCGAGGCGACGCTGAGGCCGCGCTCCTACACCCGCTTCGCGCCGCGATGGCTCGCGGCGATCGCCTGCGCCTGGATCGTCGGCCTGGCCGTCACGCTGGCGTGGACCGGGACCGTCGCCACGGACAACCAACTGCAGGTGGGCTACGACGGCAGCGACCCGCGCTGGGCCGACCAGGTCACGGGGCCCGCAGACTTCGTCATCGCCGCAGCAGGCCCGTTCCCGGGCTGGGGCTACGGCGTGCCCACCCTGATCCTCGCGGCGGCCCTCGCCGTCCTGGTCTGGCTGACGCTGCGCGAGGTTCAGCGCCGCCCCGCCGTCCCGGGCCTCGAGGGCGCCCTCGACGACGGCCTCCGCCGCACGAGCGCCCGTCAGGTGCTCGGCGTCGCGCAGGCCGCCCTCGGCGTCACGCTCGCCGGGAACCTGTTTTTCGTCAGCAGCGCCCTGCGGGGCGTGCGTCTGGCCAGCGAGGGGGTCGCGGTCCTGGTGCTCGCGATCGCCGTGGCCGCGACGACCCTCACCGTGCTCGGCCTCGCGATCCGCCGCCGATGAGCCCGACGCTGCGCATCGACGTCGGCTCCTCCGTCCCGCCGTTCGAACAGATCCGCGGGCAGGTGGCGGGCCTGATCGCCAGCGGCGCGCTGTCGCCCGGCGACCGCCTCCCGACCGTCCGCGACCTCGCCAGCGACCTCGGCGTCGCCGTCGGCACCGTCCAACGCGCCTACCGCGAGCTGGAGGCCGCGGGACTGCTGACCTCCCGACGGCGCCACGGCACCACCGTCGCGCAGGGGTCCTCCTGGCAGTCCCGACCCGACGACGACGTCGCCGAACTCCGCGAGCAGGCGGCCGCGCTGGGGCGCCGAGCGAAGGCGCTCGGGCTGACCGAGCAGCAGCTGACCGACCTCGTCCGGGCGGCGTTCTCGGCCTGACTAGGCCTTTCCCGCCTTGCGGGCCTTGAGGATGAGCTGGATGGCGATGAAGGTCAGGAACACCGCGAACAGCGGGGTGGCGACCGCGGGGTCGAGGTACTCCGCCAGCCGCGCCCCGGCCGCCGTCGAGAGGCACGCGCCGATGCCGATGAACGCCGCGGCGCGCAGGTCGACGTTGCCCCGCTTGATGTTGCCGACCGTGCCGGAGATCGCCGTCGGGATCATCATCAGCAGCGAGGTGCCCTTCGCGACGAGGTCGTTGGCGCCGAACGCGAGGATCAGCACGGGCACGACGACGACGCCGCCGCCCACCCCGAGCAGCCCGGAGAGGATGCCCGTGATGAGCCCGGCGATCAGCAGGCCCGGGCCGGAGAGCCAGGTGATGACGAGTTCCGCGTCGCGCGACGGCACAACGAGGAACAGGTTCACGACGACCACGCCGAGGAACCCGATGAACCCCCACCTGAGCAGCGGAAGGGGAAGGCCCGGCAGCAGCCACGTGCCGATCTGCGCCCCGACGACGGCCCCCGCCGCGAGGATCCCGGCCGCCACCCACGACACCTCGCCCATGATGGCGTAGGAGACCACGCCGACGACCGCGGTCGGGACGATCGCCGCGAGCGACGTCCCCGAGGCCAGGCGCTGATCGAACGCGGCCAACAGGATGAGCAGGGGCACGATCACCGTGCCGCCGCCGACGCCGAACAGCCCCGACATCAGCCCGGACGCCAACCCGACGAGAATGTAGATCAGCCAGCGGGGGACGCGCGGTGCGCGCCGGGGTTCGGACGACATGTGACTCCTTCACTTGGGCCACGGCCACCCTATCGCCGCCGCGTTACCGCCCCGTTACCAGGACTCCCGCCGTCAGCGGGCGAGCAGCTCGTGCGCGATGCCGTCGCGGATGTCGGTCTCGCTCACCAGGATCTGTTGCCCGGGGACCCGGGAGACGATCTCGTCGAGGATCATCGACCCGCCGCCGATCACCGCGGCGCGCAGCGGGTGCATCAGCGGCTGCTCGGCGATCTCGTCGGCGGTCTGGCCGAGCCAGCGTCGGCTGATGGCGCGGATCGTCTCGGCGCTCAACGCCGTGCCGTGGACGGCCTCGCGCGAGTATTCCCGGAGCCCGAGGTGATCGGCGGCGACGCTGGTGACGGTGCCCGCGAC
>CAYVWO010000213.1:0-5147 GCA_964455495.1 uncultured Tessaracoccus sp. | reverse complement strand
CGCTGATTGAGCCGACGCGCGAGGCGCTAGCCGAGTCGTCGCGTCGACATCAGTAGACGTGAACCACGCAAACTAACCCAGTGGCAGGGGAGTGCTCCCCACACCACGACTGGTGACCGGGCCCGGCCCGGCGAGATGTAAGGAACCAGAATGAAGCACAGCAAGGTGTACCGCGCGGCCGCCGACAAGCGCGACGGCTCGCAGGCATACAGCCCCGAGGAGGCCATCCGCCTCGTCAAGGAGATGGCGTCGGCGAAGTTCGACGAGACCATCGACGTCGCCCTTCGCCTGGGCGTCGACCCCCGCAAGGCGGACCAGATGGTCCGCGGCACGGTCAACCTTCCGCACGGCACTGGCAAGACGGCACGGGTCCTCGTCTTCGCCGCCGGCGACAAGGCTGAGGCCGCGCGCGCGGCGGGCGCCGACGAGGTGGGCGCCGACGAGCTGATCGAGAAGGTGGCTGGCGGCTACCTCGACTTCGACGCCGTCGTGGCCACCCCCGACATGATGGGCAAGGTCGGCCGCCTCGGCCGCGTCCTCGGCCCGCGCGGCCTGATGCCGAACCCGAAGGTCGGCACCGTGACCATGGACACCGCCAAGGCCGTCTCCGACATCAAGGGCGGCAAGATCGAGTTCCGCATCGACCGCCACGCGAACCTGCAGTTCATCATCGGCAAGGCGTCCTTCGACGCCGCGCAGCTGGCGGACAACTACTTCGCCGTGCTCGACGAGGTCCTGCGGCTCAAGCCGTCGGCGTCGAAGGGCCGCTACCTGCGTAAGATCGCCTTCTCGGCGACCATGAGCCCGAGCGTCGCGGTGGACGTCTCCGCCACCAAGCCGGCCGAGTGAACTGACACGCGCAAGACGGGTGGTGCCTTCGGGCGCCACCCGTCTTTTGCTCCTCGAACCGTGCGCCAGACGCTTCGGCGCGCGCTGCGTCGCTTCGCTCCTTGAGCGCGGCTCAACGAGCGGCGATGCCGGCTTCGGTGAACTCCGCCTCGACCGCGGGGACGTTGTCGGGGTGGGGCTAGAAGCAGGGCCGTGGGAGTAAAAGGTGACAGGCATCTTTCGGTTTGTTAATGTCATGCCATGAAGAGACTTCGCACACTGAAGAAGGTGGCGCTGCTCGGAGCAGCACTTGGGATGATGGCTCTGCCTGCTGCTGCCGTCGAGTTCAACCATGATTACGGCACTGCCACCGGCACGGTGACCAAGTGGGAATACAACGTCGCGACCGTCAAGGGTACGTACAGGGCGTTCTCGACCTACCCCAACAAGAACCGCGGGCTCTACCCTCAGGGTCGGGTCAGCGTGAAGATCTGGGGCTGGGCATCGTGGACCCGCCTAACCGACACGAATGCGACTCGAGGCCAGAGCAAGACGCTCGCCAGCACCGCTGTTCGGTACAACAGCGCCACGCCTTCGGACACGAACAAAGTTGGGTTCAGGCTTTGTGATGACGTTCCCCTGTGGGCAGATGACTGTGGGAAAGCGGCGACCGTTAATCGCTAGATTATCGTGCTGAGTCTCAGCCTCCCTCGGTACTCGTATCCGTTCAGTCGACGGACGCAACTCCATGCCCACTCGGTGACGCTTCCTCCCGGTATCCACGCGCTAGTGGGAGTGAACGGCGCGGGGAAGAGCACTGCTTTCAACATCCTCGCGGGCCTCACCAAGGCCAGCTATGAGATGACCGCGGACGGGCTCGCCCTTGGCTCGGGATCGGATCGATCGGTACAGCGCCACGTCGGCTACCTTCCGCAGAACATCGGTCTGCCGAGGCGGATGCGGGTTCGCGAGATGGTGGAGTTCGCCGCGTGGCTCAAGGGGATGCCCAAGGCGGAGATCCGCGACGCGGTCGGCGATGCACTGAGCTTGACCGACAGCATGGGCTACGCGACTGAGAAATGCGGCGCCCTGTCGGGTGGGATGAGGCGTCGGGTTGCCCTGGCCGCCGCCATCGTGCATCGTCCGACGGTGCTGCTGCTCGACGAGCCGACGGCGGGCCTCGATCCGTTCCAGCGCGAGACGTTCCACGACACCGTGCGTGGCAGACTGGACAGCCGGTACGTCCTGGTCTCAACGCACCTCATGGAGGACGTGGCCGCGGTCGCCGACCAGGTGCTTGTGTTGGCCCGCGGTCAGTTGAAGCTCCACACCTCGGTGGCTGAGCTGGCTCCTGGGGTGCGTACGCCCGCTGCTCTGACGTCGGCTCTGCGCCACGAGCTGGGCCTATGACCACTCGGTATGTCGGCCTGCGCGCCGTGATCGGTGCGTCGATGCTCGTCCTCATCGGCCAAACCGCTGCCCTGGTCTCGCTCCGGGGCTACTGGTGGGGGTGGTGGGCTAATGCCAGCTACATGACCATGCATGCCTCGACCTGGGGAGCCATCGCATCGAGTGTGGTGGGCGTCTGGATCGCTCGTGTTCCGAAGGCGCAGCGATTCGATCACCTGCTTGCCACCAGTGCTCTGGCCCGCGGACGCCCGGCTCTGCATGCGGTGATTCCCGCGGCCCTTGTGCTGGTGAGCGGCCAGGCCCTCTTCGGGATTGCGTTCGAAGTCCTGGCCTCCTCGCAGGCCGGCTTCGGACGTCCCCAATGGCTCGCCTTCCTCGCAGCAGGCGCCTGGAACGCCATGGGCCTAGTCCTCGGATTCGCCATCGGCTGGCGGGCGCCTTGGAAGGTGGGCTGGTTGCTCGCTCCCGTGTCGCTGATGTTGGGGACGCAACTGGCCGTCTCATCCCGACGGTGGCCGACAGATGCCCTCATGCCGACTGCCCCGAGCATCGTCCCGGACTGGCAGGCCACGTCGCTGGCCCTGATCCTGCCGATGCTCACTGCAGGACTGGTGGCCCTGGGAGCGTGGGGTGCGGTGGTCCGCAGCAAGCGACTCCTGGTGCTCCCCGTGTGCGCGTTGGCGGTTGCGGTTCCGGCGACTCCGCTGCTGGAAGGCCTTTTCGTGAAGGAGACCCCCGGGGCGTTGGACTACCGCTGCGCGCCAGTCGAGGAGATCGAGATCTGCGTCCCGCGGAGCTTCGCGAGCATCGAGTCCCGCTACCTCTCCACCATGTCCGAGGCGGTGGCGAACCATCCGGCGCTTCTCGCTGGTGTCTCGCGGATACTTGCCGACTCAATGCTGGGTGATCCCCCAGGCGAAGGCTCGACCCAGGAGACCCTCGTGGTGGAGCCGGCGTATGGGCACACGATGTCGATGCTCGGGTCTTCGACCCGGCTGCAGCAGACGTTGGCCGAGCAGGTGATGATCACCGCTTGTCCGTTCGATTTGGATTTCCCCCTCTTCACCCCGGCGCTGATGCGCCTGACGGTCATCTTTGCCGGGCCCGAGGGTCTTGACACGGATGCCTTCCGCGCCGACCTCCTTGCCATGGAACCAGTCGCCGAGGGCAGCGGGGTACCTGAGTCCGAGAGGCGCGACCGGGAGGCGTATGCCGATGCCTCCGCCGTGATCCTGGACATGAGCGAGGACGAGTTCGCGACGTTCGTCGCGAACTTACGAGTTGTGCCCGAGGACTGCACCCTGTCGCCCAGTGAGTTCCTGAGACGGAGATGACGCCGAGCACACTTCTCCTGCGATCGCGCGGGTGGGCCTGGCAGCTGTCGGTCTCCGTGCTGTCCGTGGCTGGCTTGGCCATCTTGTCTGGCATGAGTGGATTCGGAGCGCAACTTGTTCTGGGCATGACCGCCGAGGACGCGTGGCTCTGGAGCTCCAGCCTGGGCAGCCTGGCCACGAGCGGCATCCTGGCATCACTTGCTACCTCGGAGGCCGCGCTCTACGAAGTCACCCGCAGCCGTGCCCTCTGGCGCCAGCGCATTCTGCTTTTTCTGGCCTGCCTCCTGTTTCTCGGCTGGCCGGTGCTCGGGGTGCTGCTCGGATGGCAACCCTACGTAGCGCTGCAGATCTTGGCCGTAGGCTGGGGAATGTTCGGCGCTTCGGCGATCATCGCGCCACTGTGGCCGAGGGGCTACGCCGCGCCACAGCTGGCCGCGCTCCTGCTGAGCGTGATTCCGCTGTTCCTGCCGAGGCAGTGGAACGCGCTGATGCCGACGCAGCGCGGTACCCCGTTCCTGGTCACCATGGTCGTCTTGGTCGTCCTCGGGTGCGTTGCCCACGCGGCAACCTCGCCCCGCTTGCTGCCGCCGACCGAAGAGGACTGAGGTCCCGTTCCGCGTGTCGCCTGTCGGCCAGCGCTCCTTGAGCCGGGCCGCGAGCGAAGCGCGCGCCCGCGAAAGGCTCTGAACCTAGTCCGCGGACGTGACCCCGGCCACTGCGAACTCCGCGTGGACGGCAGGGACGTCGTCGGGGCGGACCGCGGCGGTGAGGGCGGTGAGCACGCGGGTGGAGAAGCCCTCCGAGGCGGCGTCGAGGGCCGTGGCGCGGACGCAGTAGTCGGTGGCGATGCCGCAGACGTCGACCGCTGTGATGTCGTGCAGCCGCAGCCAGGCGGAGAGCCGGTCGCCGTCGGAGTGGCCGCCGATGGTGCCCTCGAAGCCGCTGTAGGCCGCCTCGTAGGAGCCCTTGTCGAAGATCGCGTCGAAGGCGACGGAGGCGAGCGCGGGGTGCAGCGCCTGGCCGGGCGTGCCGACGACGCAGTGCCGCGGCCAGCTGTCGACGTAGTCCGGCTCGTCGGAGAAGTGTGAGCCGGGGTCGATGTGATGATCCCGCGTGGCGACGACGCGGGCGTACCCATGGTCGCTGGCCAGCAGCTCCGCAACCGCCGCGGCCACCGCATTCCCGCCGTCCACCCCGAGGGCTCCGCCCTCGCAGAAGTCCACCTGCACGTCCACGACGATCAACGCTCTGCTCATCTCGGTCCCTCCTCTGTCTGCTGGAGTCTGTCAACCCGGTCTCGACGCGGACCCGGCGCTTCGCGCGGGTCCGGCTCACCCAAGCGGTTCACCAGCGGGGTATCAAAGATACTCTCCTCCCCCTTGACGAGGCCGATATGGTGACGGCCATGCAGGAAGTTATGGGCGTCGTTGCCCGCGCTAAGGGCGCCCCGGTCACTCTCGAAGCCGTCCTGGTCCCCGATCCCGGCCCTGGCGAGGCCGTCGTCGCCGTCCAGGCCTGCGGCGTGTGCCACACGGACCTCCACTACCGCGACGGCGGGATCAACGACGAGTTCCC
>CAYVWO010000212.1:0-5207 GCA_964455495.1 uncultured Tessaracoccus sp. | reverse complement strand
GGCTTGCTGCTCCCGCGCGTGCCGGATGGCCATCAGGGTGTCGGCGGTCTCACCCGACTGCGAGATGGTGACCACCAGGGTCATCGGGTCGATGATGGGGTCGCGGTAGCGGAACTCGGAGGCCAGTTCCACCTCGCACGGGATGCGGGTCCAGTGCTCGATGGCGTACTTCGCGACAAGGCCGGCGTAGAAGGCGGTGCCGCAGGCCACGATCACGATCTTGTTGACACGGCGCAGCTCCTCGGGGCTGATCCTGACCTCATCGAGGACCAGCTCACCACGGTCGTTCAGGCGGCCGAGCAGCGTGTCGGCGACGGCGTGCGGCTGCTCGAAGATCTCCTTGCGCATGACCCAGTCGAAGCCTTGCTTCTGCGCGGCCTCCAGGTCCCAGTCGACGTGGAAGGCCTTCGTCTCCGCGGGGGCGCCGTCGAACGTGGTGACGGTCACGCCGTCGCGGGTCAGCTCGACGATCTGGTCCTGGCCGAGCTCGACGGCGTCGCGGGTGTATGCAATGAAGGCCGCGACGTCGGAGGCGAGGAACCACTCGCCGTCGCCGACGCCGACCACCAGCGGGGAGTTGCGGCGGGCGGCGACGATGCGGTCGGGGTCAAGCGCGTCGACGGCGACCAGCGTGAACGCTCCCTCGAGCCGGGCAACGACCGCGCGCATGGCCGTCGTGAGGTCCGCCCCGGACTCGACCTCGGCGCGCAGCAGGTGCGCGGCCACCTCCGAGTCGGTCTCGGACCGGTACTCGACGCCGGGCAGCTCGCCGCGCAGCTGATCGTGGTTCTCGATGATGCCGTTGTGCACGATCGCGATCCGCTCGGCGACGTGCGGATGCGAGTTCTGGTCCGTCGGCGCGCCGTGGGTTGCCCACCGCGTGTGGCCGATCGCGACGCTGCTTTCGGGCAGCGGGTTGGCCTCGATCTCGGCGTCCAGGTTGACGATCTTGCCTGCCCGCTTGCGCCACTCGATGCCGCCGGCATGCGGGACCGCGACCCCCGCCGAGTCGTATCCTCGGTACTCCAGGCGACGCAGGCCGCTCAGAACCACGTCGAGGCCGCTACGATTTCCCAGGTATCCAACGATTCCACACACGACGGAAACCGTACATTACTTTTGCGCGTTTCTTGACATTTCACCCCGGAGGGCTCGTGTCAGACCCGTTCATCACGCTGCAGCGGCGCGCGTGGGCCGATCTCGCCAACAACACCGACATCGACCTCGACGAGACGACCCTCGCGCGGCTCCGCGGCATCGGCGACCCGACGTCGGCCCTCGACATGACCGAGGTCTACCGCCCGCTCACCCAGTTACTTCATCTGTACATGGTCAACACGGGCCGTCTGTTCGCGCAGAGCAACGACTTCCTGCGCGTGGCGCCAGGACGCACGCCGTTCGTGATCGGCGTGGCGGGGTCGGTCGCCGTCGGCAAGTCGACGGTGTCGCGCCTGCTGCAGGAGCTGTTGAGGCGCGCGCCCGGCGCCCCCAAGGTCGACCTCGTGACCACCGACGGCTTCCTCCACCCCAACGAGGAGCTGCAGCGCCGCGGGCTGCTCGACCGCAAGGGATTCCCGGAGTCCTACGACCGCCGCGCGCTGCTGCAGTTCGTGATGGACGTGAAGTCCGGCGCCGAGCGCGTCGAGGCCCCCGTCTACAGCCACCTCGACTACAACATCGTCCCCGGCCGCAGCATCGTCGTCGAGCGCCCCGACATCCTCATCGTCGAGGGCCTCAACGTCCTGCAGCCCGCGCGCGCCGAGCACGACCCCGGCCTCAGCCTCGCGGTCAGCGACTTCTTCGACTTCAGCGTATTCGTCGACGCCGACGAGGCGCTCATCAAGACGTGGTTCCTGGAGCGCTTCATGACGCTGCGAGAGACCGCATTCCAGGACGAGCGCAGCTTCTTCCGGATGTTCACCGCGATGTCCGAGCGCGATGCCCGCACCTGGGGATCGAAGGTGTGGGACACCATCAACGGCCCGAACCTGCGCCAGAACATCGCCCCGACGCGCGACCGCGCGACCGCGATCCTCGTCAAGGGCGCGAACCACGCCGTCGAGGCCATCCGCATCCGGAAGGTGTGACGGCTTGAGCGAGGAGGCGGTGGTCGGCTTCCTGCAATGGGTCGACCTCACCGGGGTGCTGTTCAACGCGATGATCGGGGCGGTCATCGGCCGCGCGGCGAAGCTCGACGTCGTGGGACTGATCGTGCTCGCCATCATGTCGGGCCTCGGCGGCGGCATGATCCGCGACGTCCTCCTCCAGTCCGGCCCACCCATCGCCATCACCGACTGGCGCTACCTGACCACCGCGCTGGCCGGCTGCCTGATCGTCACGGTCGTGAGCGTCGAGGGCCGAATCTGGGAGCGGATCTGGCCGCCCATCGACGCCCTCGCCGTCGGCACCTGGGCCGCGGCCGGCACGCTCAAGACCCTCGGCGCCGGGTTCGGCGTCCTGCCCGCGCTGATGCTCGGCACCATCACGGCGGTCGGCGGCGGGTTCACGCGCGACGTCGTGCTGCGCCGCGTCCCCGCCGTGCTCGGCGGGAACACGCTGTACGCGACCGCGGCGCTTGTCGCCTCCGGCGTCGCCGTCGTCGCGCACCTGTTCGGCTTCCCCGTGTTCGGCTCGGTCGCGGCCACCCTCGTCGGCGCCGGGCTCGTCCTGCTGGCCAGGCGCCGCGGACTGGTGCTCCCCGCCGCCGACGACGCCCTCAACCTCGGCCACGCGGTCCGCCGCGGCATCGCGAAGTCCCGGCGCTGGCTGCCCCGCAAGGGGGAACCCGGCTCGACCGCCTGACCGCCGAGGTGAGACCACTAGGCTCTACGACATGAGTGAAGAGCACAAGGGTCCGAGCGTCGAGACCGCGCCCGACGAGGCCGAGAACCGCCGCGATCCCTTCTCCGAGGCGTTCAAGAAGTTCATCGTCAGCGACTGGGCGCCGTACTCCGTGGAACTCCCGGCGGCGCTACCCGCCGCCCCCTGGGCCGCGACCCGCCGCGCGGCGCTCGCGGCGGCCCACGCGGGCGCGACCCTCGTCATTCCCGCGGGGCCCCTGAAGCAGCGCTCGAACGACACCGACTACCGGTTCCGCCCCCACACCGCCTTCGCCTACTACACGGGGCTCGGCGAGGACCGCGAGCCGGACGCCGTGCTCGTCGTCGCGGGCACGGACGCCACCTTGTACTTCCGGCCGCGCGCGCCGCGCACGGACCGCGAGTTCTACGCCGACGCCCGCTACGGCGAGATGTGGGTAGGCACGCGCGACTCCGCCGAGGAGATGGCCGCGGCCACGGGGCTCGCCGTCGCGCATATCGACGGGCTGGAGGCGGCGCTGGCGGCCGCGACCGACCTCCGCGTGATCCGCGAGGCCGACCCCGCCGTCTCCGCGCTCGTCGACAAGGCCCGCGGCGGCGAACCCGGCGGGGACCAGGACCGCGAGCCGGACGGGGAGGCGGGCACGGATGGGGCGAAGGACGAGGATGCGGCGTTCGCGCGCTTCGTTTCCGAGGCCCGGTTCGTCAAGGACGAGTTCGAGGTGGCCGAGCTGGAGCGTGCCTGCGCCGCGACCGCCGTCGGCTTCACCGCCGTCGCGCGGGCCCTGCCCGAGGCGGTGGCCGCGGGACGCGGCGAGCGCTGGGTCGAGGGCGTCTTCGGCCTGCACGCGCGCCACTTGGGCAACGCCGTCGGCTACGACACCATCGCGGCGAGCGGCGATCACGCGAACACGCTGCACTGGATCCGCAACGACGGCGACCTCCGCGCCGGCGACCTGATCCTGCTCGACGCGGGCGTCGAGGTGAACACCCTGTACACCGCGGACGTCACCCGCACCCTGCCGGTCGGCGGCGCGTTCTCGCCCGCCCAGCGCCACGTCTACGAGGCCGTGCTCGCCGCGCAGGAGGCGGGCATGGCCGCGTGCCGCGCCGGGCTGCCCTTCGCCGGGGTCCACAAGGCGGCCATCACGGTGGTCGCGGAGTTCCTCGCCGAGCTTGGCATCCTGCCGGTCTCCGTCGAAGACTCGCTGTCGGAGGACGGCGGGCAGCACCGTCGCTGGATGGTCCACGGCACCTCGCACCACCTCGGCCTCGACGTCCACGACTGCGCGCGCGCCCGGGCGGAGCTCTACAAGGGCGGCACGCTCAAGGCGGGCATGGTGATCACGGTCGAGCCGGGCATCTACTTCAAGTCCACCGACCTGCTCGTCCCCGAGGAGTACCGCGGCATCGGCATCCGGATCGAGGACGACGTCCTGATCACCGACGGCGACCCCGTCAACCTGTCGGCGGCCCTCCCCCGGACGCCGGACGACGTCGAGGCCTGGCTCCGCGCCGCCCGACCCTGAGGGCCACGCTCCTTGAGCCGCGCCCGCTCGACGTACCGACGAACGTCACAGCTCATTGCGGCTGCTTGTGTGCAGTCTGCCGCCGGCTTTCCGTTACCGCGGTTGCCAGTATCCGAATGGGGACGCTGGCAACCGCGATACGGTGCCGCGGCCCGTAAACCCGACGTAGTCAGCCGCAGTACGTGGCGTGAGGCCGATTGTGGCGGTCCACACGGCCCCTACCCCCTCTTGACGAACCTCTCCCATGCGGACTGGCGCGTGATGCCGAGCGCATCGCCGACCTTTGCCCAGCTGATGCCGCGTTCCCTGGCGACGTGGACCCAGGCCGCGAGGTGGTCCTCGACCTGGCCCCCCGCCTTCGCGACCTCGGCGATCCTGCGCAGCAGGGCCACCGCGTCGAGCTCCGGGGCCGGCGGCGCGAGGGCGGCGGCCGGGTCCTGCGCGGCGTGCAGCCGCACGGCGTTCTCGGCGCACGCGCGGCAGATCGCCGCGAGCGGGCTGCACACCATCGGGCCGGCGTCGGCGCGCGATCGCAGGCAGTAGCTGCACATGACGTCGGAGAGCATGCGGTCAGTATTGCGCATGTCAGGCATGGCCTTACAGAATCGCGGCCGGTCGGTTCGCCGCCTCGTCGCCGCGTCCGTCCTCGAGGCTCTCGGCGACGCCACGGCGCGGACGGTCGGCCCGCTCGTCGCGGTGAGCGTCCTGGGGGCGGGGACGGGCGTCGTCGGCGTCCTCAACGCCGCCGGCCTGGTCGCGTTCCTGCTCCTCGGCGCGCCGCTGGGCGCCGCCGCCGACAGCGCGCGGCCGGTGCGGGTGATGACCGTCGGCTCACTCGTCCGCGCGGCGGCCGCGGCCG
>CAYVWO010000211.1:2888-5254 GCA_964455495.1 uncultured Tessaracoccus sp. | reverse complement strand
GTCGGCGCCCTGATCATCGGCGCGATCGTGCTCGACCGGGTCCTGGCCCGTCGCCAGTCGAAGCGGCTCCTCACCGAAAGGTCGGCAGTATGACCACGCAGACGGCGACCGCGCCCGCTCCCCGCGTCTACGCCGACCACGCCCGCCCGGCGTGGCGCCGCGTTCTGTTCACCACCGAGATGGCCATCATCGGCCTGCTCGCGATCGTGCTGGTCGTCGCGTCCCTGACGGTCGACAAGTTCGCCACGCCGCTGACGATGACCTACCTGCTCCTCGACGTGACCACCCTGCTGCTCATCGCGCTGCCGATGACCATGGTGATGATCACCGGCGACATCGACCTGTCGGTCGGCAGCATGGTCGGGCTGTCCAGCGTGATCGTGGGCCTGATGGTGCAGGCGGGCCAGTCGATCCCCGTCGCCGGGCTCGTCGCCATCGCGGTCGGCGCCCTCGGCGGCCTCGCCAACGGCCTGTTGGTCACCCGCATGCAGTTGCCCGCCCTCGCCGTGACGATCGGCTCGATGGCCCTGTACCGCGGAATCGCGGTCGGCCTGCTCGGCACCACCGCCATCACGACGTTCCCCCGTGAGTGGACCCAACTGGTCAAGGCCAACATCCCCGGCACGCCGGTGCCGGTGGTCATGATCCTGTTCGCCGTCCTGCTGGCCGCGTTCGCGGTGCTGCTGCACTTCACCCCGTTCGGCCGCGGCGTCTACGCCATCGGCCGGTCGAAGGACGCAGCCCTCTTCAACGGCGTGAACGTCGACCGCACCCGCGTCATCCTGTTCGTGCTCAGCGGCGCTGTCGCGGCGCTCGCGGGCATCTACTACACCCTGCGCTTCGGCAGCGCTCGCGGCGACAACGCGACCGGCCTGGAGCTCCAGGTCATCGCCGCCGTCGTCCTCGGCGGGGTGTCCGTGTTCGGCGGACGCGGTGCCCTGCACGGCGTCGTCGCCGGCGTCCTGCTCATCGGCGTCCTGTCCAGCGCGCTGCGCCTGGCCGGCGTCACGAGCGACGTCATCAACATCATCACCGGCGTCCTGCTGGTGTTGTCCGTGATCTCCGGGAGCGTCCTGGGCTGGGTTCAGGCCCGGCGCGCGCGTCCGGCCGCCTCCGCACCGGGAGCGAAGGCGTAGACGCGGCGTCCGAGAACCGTCGGACCCGCACCCAACGAAAGGAAGGCCCCCATGAAGTCCCAGCGCAAGACCGGGCTGAGGATCGCGGCCGCTGCCGCTGCCCTGGCCCTCACGCTCGTCAGCTGCTCGTCCAACGCGGGCACGCCCGCTGCCTCCTCCCCGGCATCGACGCCGGCCGGTGGCGGCGCCCCTGCCGGCAACGTGTCGATCACCTTCCTGCCGAAGAACCTCGGCAACCCCTACTTCGACACCTCCAGCAAGGGCGGCAAGGCGGCCGTCGAGGAGTTCGGCGGCACGTTCGCCGAGGTCGGACCCGCCACCGCGACGCCCGACGCGCAGGTCAGCTACATCAACACCCTGACCCAGCAGCAGGTGGGCGCGATCGTGGTGTCGGCCAACGACCAGGCCGCCATCTGCGACGCCCTCAACGAGGCCCGTGACGCGGGCGTCAAGGTCGTCACCTTCGACTCCGACACCAACCCCGAGTGCCGCGACCTGTTCGTCAACCAGGCGGACGCCGCGGGCATCGCCAAGGTGCAGGTCGACATGATCGCCGAGCAGATCGGCGACTCCGGCGAGATCGCGATCCTGTCGGCGTCGGCGAACGCCACCAACCAGAACGCGTGGATCGAGCTGATGAAGGAGGAGCTCACCAAGAGCCACCCGAACATCACGCTGGTCGACACGGTCTACGGCAACGACGAGGACCAGACCTCGTTCGACAAGACCGCCGGCCTGCTGCAGAGCCACCCGAACCTGAAGGGCATCGTCTCCCCGACCACGGTCGGCATCGCCGCGGCCGCGCGCTACCTGTCGACGTCGCAGTACAAGGGCCAGGTCGCGCTGACCGGCCTCGGCACGCCGAACCAGATGCGGGAGTACGTCAAGGTCGGCACCGTCACCGAGTTCGCCCTCTGGAACCCCGAGGACCTCGGCTACCTGGCCGCCTACGCCGCCGACGCGCTGGTCAAGGGCGACATCACCGGCGCCTCGGGCGACCAGTTCACCGCCGGCAAGCTCAACGACTTCACCGTCGGTGAGAACAACACCGTCCTGCTCGGTGACCCCTACCGGTTCAACGCCGACAACATCGACGACTTCGACTTCTGATCGTCGAACCACCCGGACCCGAGGGCCGGCCCGCACCAGCGGGCCGGCCCTCGGCCTGTCAGGTTCGCGCGTCAGGCGCGGGAGGACTCCCGGACGATGAGCTCGGGGCGGAACAGCTCG
>CAYVWO010000211.1:0-2878 GCA_964455495.1 uncultured Tessaracoccus sp. | reverse complement strand
GTGGCGGGCTGATCGCCGACAGCCTGTGCTCAGCCCGCCGACAGCCTGCGTTCCGGCTGTCGGCGCGTTGAAGGCGGGCTGTCGGCGCAGGGAAAGCGGGCTGTCGGCGCGTCAGGCGCGGGAGGACTCCCGGACGATGAGCTCGGGGCGGAACAGCTCGTGGCGGTCGGGTGCAGCGCCCGTGAGCAGGATGTCGGCGGCGGTCCAGCCGATCTGGTGCATGGGCTGGCGCACCGACGTGAGCGGGGTCATCAGCTCGGAGGCGAAGGTCACGTCGTCGTAGCCCACCACCGCCATGTCGCGCGGGATCTCCATCCGGCGCAGGCGCAGCTCGCGCATGACGCCGAGGGCGACGATGTCGTTGATGCAGAAGAAGGCCGTGGGGGCGTCCTGTTCGGACGCCATCACCTCGATGAACCCGCGCTGCCCGTCGTCGGCGCTCATGGTGGGCAGGTGCCGCACGATGAGCACGGCCTCGGGGTCGAGACCCGCCTCGACGACCGCCTCCCTCGCTCCCTGGAGCCGCTCGCGCGACTGCTCCAGCTGCTCGGGTCCGCTGAGGTGGGCGATGCGGCGGTGCCCCTGCTCGAGCAGGTGGCGGACGGCCTGCCGGGCCCCGGACACGCTGTCGGCACCCACCGAGGCGAACGAGGAACTGTGCGAGTCGAGCAGCACCGCGGGGATGCCCAGGCTCGAGACCGCCGCCAGGTGCTCGGCGGTGTCCTTGGACGGCGTCACCAGCAGCCCGCGGATCCCCTGCTCGGCGAACAGCCGCAGCCAGCGGCGCTCGCGGTCGGGGTCCTCGTCGGAGCTGGCCATCATCAGCATCAGGCCGTCGGCGAGGAGGCGGTCCTCGATGCCGCGGGCGAGCGCGGTGTAGAAGGGGTTGCGCAGGTCGAGCACGATCGCGCCGACCACGGTCGACTCGCCGGCGCGCAGCTGGCGCGCGGATGCGTTGCGCACGAAGTTGAGCTCGGCCATCGCCGCCTCGACGCGCTGGCGGGTCTCCTCGGCCACCGACTCGGGGCGGTTCAGCACGTTCGACACGGTGCCCACCGACACGCCCGCCCGCTCCGCGACGGTCTTGACGCCTGCCCTGCTTGCTGCCACAGCGCTTCCTTCCCGAGGGTTCGCTCGCATTCTAGGGCTGGATCGTTTCATCCACACCCCCTGACCACGCCCCCGGGAGGCCGGCGGTCAGCCCAGGCGGGCCTCCGCCGCATCCCACGCGGCGGGGTCGATGCCCAGCGCGCCGGGCCGGTAGGTCCGCAGCTCCGACGACGCCCGCGACACGGCCCGCAGGTCGGTCAGCGAGCCCGACAGCGCCCCCATCGCGCGCGCCTGCACGAGGAGGTTACCCAGGGCGGTCCCCTCGGTGGGGCCGGCCACCACGGGCAGCCCCGTGGCGTCGGCGGTGAGCTGGCACAGCAGCGTGTTGGCCGACCCACCCCCGACGACGTGCACGACCGAGACCGCCCGGTCGGCCACGCGGCACGCCTCACGGATCGCGCGGCGGTAGCTCAGCGCGAGCGAGTCGAGGATGCAGCGGACGACGGCCCCCTTGCCCTCCCCCAGCTCCTGCCCGGCCTCGGCGGCGAGCGCGCGCACGCGGGCGACCATGTCGGCGGGGGGCAGCAGACGCTCGTCCTCCATGTCGATGACGGCGGCCAGGGGCTCCTCCTGCGCCGCGAGTTCGACGAGCTCGCCCCAGCCGAGCTTCTCGCCCGATTCCTCGGTCCACGCGCGGCGGCACTCGATGAGCACCCACAGGCCCATCACGTTCTTCAGGAACCGCGTCGTGCCGTCGACGCCCAGTTCGTTGGTGAAATTGGCCGCCTCGCTCGCCGTGCTGAGCACCGGCGCGGGCAGCTCCAGGCCGACCAGCGACCAGGTGCCCGACGAGATGAATGCGAAGTCCTCCACCTCGGCGGGCACGGTCACGACCGCGGACGCCGTGTCGTGCGCCCCCACCGCGACCACGGCGACCTCCCCGGGCAGCAGGCCCGGCCTCGTGGTGCCGACGACGGTGCCGGGCTCGACGAGCTCGGGCAGTACGCGCGGCAGCGGCAGGCCGAGCTTCTCCCGCAGGGCGTCGGTGATGGACGCCGACCAGCGCCGAGCGGCGGGGTCCAGCAGGCCGGTGGTCGAGGCGATGGTGACCTCGGCGTAGCGGCGGCCGCTCAGCCAGTAGCCGAGCAGGTCGGGCGTGAGGAGGATCGTGTCGACCTCGCCCCAGCGCTCGTCGTCGGCCTGCGCCGCGAGCTGGAAGATCGTGTTGAACGGCTGCACCTGCAGCCCCGCCTCGGCGTAGAGCTCGGACGCCGGCACCAGCCCGAACACCTTCTCGATCGCGCCGTCGGTGCGGGAGTCGCGGTAGTGGAACGGCAGCTCGAGCAGCTCACCGTCGTGCCCGATGCGGCCGTAGTCGACGCCCCACGTGTCGACGGCGACGGATTCCAGGCGGCCCCCCGAGGCCTCGTACTTCGCCGGCGAGCGGACGCCCATCCAGGACCCCGACGCCCGCGGCACCATCGTCGGGCTCACCCTCGCCCACACCCGCGGCGACCTCTACCGGGCGGCGCTGGAGGCGACGGCGTTCGGCGTCCGGCACAACGTGGAGACGTACGCCGACGCGGGCGTCCCGATCGAGCGCGTCGTCGCGGTCGGCGGCGGCACCACGGGCAGCCTGTGGCCGCAGATCGTGACCGACGTGATCGGGCGCCCGCAGGTGCTGCGCGAGAAGTCGGTGGGCGCGTCGTTCGGGGACGCCTTCCTTGCGGCCCGCCTGCTCGACGACACCCTCGACATCGACGCCTGGAACCCGGCCGCCGACACCCTCGAGCCCCGACCCGGCCCCTACGAGGAGCTGTACGCGCTG
>CAYVWO010000210.1:0-5276 GCA_964455495.1 uncultured Tessaracoccus sp. | reverse complement strand
ACCGTAGAGGTGGCCGAGGAGCTGCTCTCCAAGCCCCTCGACGAGGAGCGCGAGTTGGGCGTCGACGAGGCCAGTGGCAACATGGTCGTCGCCAAGAACGGCCGCTACGGGCCTTACGTCACCGAGGTGCTGCCGGAGGACGCGCCGAAGTCGGCCAAGCCGCGTACGGGGTCGCTGTTCAGCTCCATGTCGCTCGACTCGGTCGACCTGCCCACCGCGCTCAAGCTGATGGGGCTGCCGCGCGTCGTCGGCGCGGACGCCGAGGGCACCGAGATCACCGCGCAGAACGGCCGCTACGGGCCGTACCTCAAGCGCGGCACCGACTCGCGCTCGCTGACCTCCGAGGACCAGATCTTCGACATCACCCTCGACGAGGCCCTCGCCATCTACGCGCAGCCCAAGACGCGGGGGAGGGCCGCCGCGGCCGCCCCGCTGAAGGAGTTCGGGACCGATCCCGTGTCGGGCAAGCCCGTCGTCCTCAAGTCGGGCCGCTTCGGCCCCTACGTGACCGACGGCGAGACCAACGCCACTCTGCGCCGCGACGACGACCCCGCGACGGTCGCCCCGGAGCGGGCGTTCGAGCTGCTGGCCGAGAAGCGCGCGAAGGGCCCCGCCCCGAAGCGGCCGACGAAGCGCGCCCCGGCCAAGCGCGCGACCACCACCAAGCGGGCGACCACCAAGGCCGCGCCGAAGGCCTGACCGGTCCGAGGGGGAGCGATGGGCAAGAAGGGCAAGCGACGGGCGGTCCTGCGGATCGAGGTGCCCTTCACCTCCGAGTCGCCGGTGCTGACATCCGAGGGGCTCGGCCTGCCGCGGCTGCTGCGGCGCCCCGCGGCCAGCTTCGTCATGGACGTCACGGTGATCGACGCCGCCGACGGAAGGCTGCTGCGCGACGGCGTCGTCGTGGCCCACCGGGTGGTCGGCGGGATCGGCGAGTGGTATCTCTCCGCTCCCCGGTGGTCCCCTCACCTGCCCGAGGAATGCACCCGGCCGCTCGGCACGAGCGGCGACCTGCCCGTCGAGCTGGCCCACCGCCTGCGCCCGCTGATCCGCGGAGCGGTGCTCGGCCCCATCGCCGCGCTGCGCTGTCACCGCGACGAGTGGGCCCTGCGCGACGCGGAGGGTGAGGTCGCCGCCGTCGTGCGCGACGAGCGCGTCACCGTCCGGCACGGCGGCGTGGCCACCGCCCGCTACCGCGAGATCACCGTCACGCCGGAGAGGCGCGGGCTGACGAAGGGTCAGCGCGACTTCCTCGTCGCGGCAGGACTCCCCGTCAACGGCACGGTCGTCGCGCAGTTCCCGACGCTGCAGGAGCGTCTCGGAGCGCCCGCGACCGGCCTCACCAACTTTCCCGTCCCGCGGCCGTTGGCCCCGGACGCCACGCTGGAGGAGTTCGTGTCCTCTGTCTTCGCCACGCACCTCCTGGCCATCGCGACCACGGACCTCGCGCGGCGCAGGGCGGACAACGACGACGTCGGCGGCGTCAACGCGCAGCTCTGGGAGCTGGGCAAGGACCTGCGTGGCCTCGCCCCCGTGCTGGAACCGAAGTGGCGGGAGGCCACCGAGCGGCTGCTCGGCGGCCTGCCCTGGTCGACGCCCGCGGAGCTGGAGCCCGCGCTGCCCGCGGTGCTCGACGCGCTGGTGGGCGGGGCGCGGGCGCCGCGCCTCGGCGACCTGGCCCGCCGCCCCGCGGCAGCCGTCCTGCTCGACCGCGCCGTGCACGCGGGCCGGATCCTCAAGGAGCGTTGCGGCGCCCTCACCGTCGAAGCCCCGGGCGACCAGTGGGCGGCTGCGCGCCTCGCCGCCGAACAGCTGGTGGTGGCCGCCCGGGTCGTCTCGCCGCTGGCGCCCGAGCTGCTCGGCAAGGTGCTCGTCGGGGTGGAGGACGTCGTGACGGCGTTGCGCGCGTGCGAGTCCGAAGCCTCCGTCGCTCCGCCGGAGCTCGGCGGGATGTCGGCGGAGCAGGCCTTCCTGCTCGGCGCCGAGCTGGAGCGTAAGCGCGCCCTCGTCGTTGCCCGCAGGGCGGATTTCATCGAGCGATGGCCTGGCATCGTGAAGAAGGCAAGGAAGCGGCTCAAGAAGGCGGGGAAGGGATGAGCGGCCTCTTCGTCGTGTTCGAGGGCGGCGACTCGGCGGGCAAGACGACCCAGTCGGAGCTGCTCTGCGGATGGCTAGAGGCCAAGGGCCGGGCGTTCGTCGCGACCCGCCAGCCCGGCGGCACCGAGGTCGGCTCGCACCTCCGCCGACTGGTGCTCGACCCGTCCTTCGGCGACGTGTCCCCCCGCGCCGAGGCGCTGATGTACGCCGCGGACAAGGCGCAACACGTCCATGAGCTGATCGCGCCCGCGCTGGCCCGCGGCGAGGTCGTCGTCAGCGACCGCTACGTCGAGTCGATGGTCGCCTACCAGGGCGCGGGCCGCGGGCTCGGCACCGAGGAGATCGCGCGCATCGCCTGGTGGGCCGTCGACGGCCTCCACCCCGACCTCACCGTCGTCCTCGACGTCCACCCCGACGACGGCGTGTCGCGGATCGCGGAGAAGGACCGGCTGGAGAGTGCAGGCACGGATGTGCACGAGCGCGCGCGCCAGCACTTCCTCGACCGCGCCGCCGCCGATCCCCAGCACTTCCTCGTCCTGAACGCGCGCCTTCCGCGCGGGGAGATCGCCGCCGCCGTCGCGGCCCGCGTCGCCGAGCTGCTGGCCGCGCGGGCCGTCAGCGCCTGATGGCAGGATGATCCCCATGGGTGACGTGTGGTCCGAGTTGATCGGCCAGCAGCGGGCGGTGGAGACGCTGCGCCGCGCCGTCGACGGCCGCAGACACGCCATGACGCACGCGTGGCTTTTCGTCGGCCCGCCGGGCTCCGGGCGCTCCAACGCGGCCAAGGCCTTCGCCGCCGCGCTGCAGTGCCCAAGGGGCGGCTGCGGCCACTGCGAGGAGTGCCGGACCACGCTGTCCGGCGCTCATCCGGACGTGACGCTGCTGCGCACGGAGAAGCTGTCGATCGGCGTCGACGAGGTCCGCGCGCTCGTCGGCAGGGCCAACCTCTCGCCGGTCATGGGGCGCTACCAGATCGTCGTCGTCGAGGACGCCGACCGGATCACCGAGCGCGGCGCCGACGCGCTGCTCAAGGGCCTAGAGGAGCCGGAGCCGCAGACGGTGTGGCTGCTCTGCGCGCCCAGCCCCGACGACGTGATCGTCACCATCCGCTCCCGCAGCCGTGCGATCAAGCTGGTCACGCCGAGCGAGGAGGCGGTCGCCGACCTGCTCGTGGCGCGCGACGGCATCTCTCCCGCGCTCGCGGCGCACGCCGCGCGGGCCGCGCAGGGGCACGTGGGGCGCGCCCGGATGCTCGCCCGGAGCGAGGATGCGCGCGCCCGCCGTCGGGAGATCCTCACGCTTCCCGGGCGGCTCGACAGCGTCAGCGCCTGCCTGGAGGCGGCCGAGCGCCTCGTCGCCGCCGCGGGCGCCGAGGCGACGCACGCCACGGCCGACATCGACGCCAAGGAGATGGCCGCGCTGCAGGAGTCGCTCGGC
Organism: uncultured Tessaracoccus sp.; assembly: GCA_964455495.1. Lineage (GTDB taxonomy): Bacteria > Actinomycetota > Actinomycetes > Propionibacteriales > Propionibacteriaceae > Arachnia. The sequence continues at coordinate 1,742 of CAYVWO010000210.1, read as the reverse complement.
ATGGGGACGCGGGGAGTTCGGATCCGCTCGGCCCAGGCCGCCGTCAAGGACCTTGAGGATCAGCAGAAGCTGCGCGTCAAGCGGATCCAGCGCGACGCCCTCGACCGCGTACTCACGGAGCTGACCGGGTTCTACCGTGACGTCCTCGCCGCGCAGACCGCGCCCGGCGTGGAGCTGGTGAACGCGGATGTGGCCGACGAGGTCGAGCCGCTCGCCCGGCGCTCCACCCCGGAGCAGACCGTGCGCGCCCTCGACGCTATCCTTCGAGCCCGGACGGCGCTCGAGGGCAACGTGGCGCCCCTCCTCGCCTTGGAGGCCCTGCTCATCGACCTCCAGTTCGCCCGCCGCACATAGGGCGCGTCCCCGCGCTTGCGACGTTCGGACGCTGTCGCGCGGGCGTGTCACCGCGGGCGGCGCGGGATATGGGTGCCAAGATGAGGGGCAAGACTGCCCACAAACATCAAGGTGAATCGAATGTCGAACAACGACTGGGTCCAGGCCGGCACTCCCCGCGAGGACGAGTGGGCCGACGAGCAGGACGACTACGGCGTGCCCGTGTCGCCCGTCGAGTGGGACGACTACGCGGCGGAGCAGTCGGTTCCGGTGCCGCAGCCGGTCGCCGTCGAGCCCGAGGCCGTCGTCGAGCCCGAATCCGAGGTAGCCGTCGAGCCCGAGCCTGAAGTGTCTGAGCCCGAGGCCGCCGTCGAGCCCGAGCCTGAAGTGTCTGAGCCCGAGGCCGCCGTCGATCCGGAGCCCGAGGTTGAGCCCGAGGCCGTTGTCGTGTCGGAGCCTGAGGTCGCCGTCGAGGAGGAGACCACCGGCGAGGTCCTGGAAGAGGCCGTCGCGGAGAGCGCGGAGCCCGAGGCTGTCGCCGAGGAGCAGCCGGTGGCGGCTGACGAGCCCGTCGAGTTCGACGAGCCCGTGGAACTCGAGGAGACCGCGGCGTTCGTTCCCGAGGAGCCGATCACGGACGCGCCGACGGCGGACGAGGAGGAGCCGACGCAGGCCGTGTTGGCTGCCGCGGCCGTCGCCGCCGCGCCCGCGCCAATCGCGGGGATCTACCGCGAGGGCGCCGAGCTTGCCCCCGCCATCGACCAGACCCAGCGCATCAACCTGGCCGACGAGGCGGCCGAGGAGCGGCGCATCGCCAACCAGCTTCGCGCCGAGAAGGAGGCCCGCGACCAACGCCTGGGTCTCGTCGCCACCTCCGAGGCCAACGCGGTGCGCGCCGCTGCGCCGCTGCCCCGCCCGGGCGTCGGCCGGTTCGCCAGCTTCGGCCTGCTTGTGCTGCGCCTCGTCACCGCGGGCCTCCTCGGGATCATCGGCTACCAGATCCTCTCCAACGTGGACGCCACCGCCGAGCTGTTCGGCCGCACGCTGCTGCCGGAGCCCCGCCTCGTGACCTGGATCGTCGGCTTCGGCCTCGCGGCGCTCGCCGTGATGCTGATCATCGGCCTCGCGGTGCGCGTCGTCGGCTTCCTGATCGCCGCCGTGGCAGTGAGTTCGCTCGTGTTCCTGCGCTGGGGCGCTTTCAACGTGTTCCGCCCGGGCGTGGACGGCTTCATCGGCGACCGCGACCTGCTGTTGGCCGCCGTCGGCATCCTGTTCCTCTGCGTGGGCGGCGGCCGCGCCGGCGTCGACGCGGCGTTCTCGCTCGCCCGTTGGCGCGCCAAGGAGGCCAAGCGTTCCTAACCGCTGACGGAGCGCCGCGAGTTCCAAGCTAGGCTGACCCCATGGCACGG
>CAYVWO010000209.1:4770-5288 GCA_964455495.1 uncultured Tessaracoccus sp. | reverse complement strand
GCGCTTCGGCATCTGGGGCGGCCTCTCCGAGCGCGAGCGCCGCAAGCTGAAGCGCGCCGCCGGCTAGTTTTCCGGCGGCTTTCCGGTCAGGTCCCGGTGGTAGGGTCGAGGCTCGACTCTCGGGAGGACACTTGAGCGACGAACCCCAACACGGGCACCTCGACGACGACCTGTGGTCGTGGATCGACCAGGACGAGGACGACGGCGACCTCCCCGAGATCGATCCCTCCTCCGTCACCGCCGTCATGGTCGTGCACGGCGCCGACGAGTGGCTTCCCCGGCAACTCCTGAGCCTCGCGGGCCTGGCCCCGCGGCCGGGTCGGCTGGTCGCCGTCGACACCGGGTCGTCCGAGTCCGCGCGGGGTCTCCTGCGGCGCGAGCTCGCCGAGGGCGTCCTCGACGAGCTCCTCGACGGCGACGGGCTGTCCTTCGGCGCCGCGGTCGAGCTCGCCCTCGGCGACGCAGAGCCGGACTGGATCTGGCTCCTCCACGACGACTCCGCCCCCCGCCGCGACGCG
>CAYVWO010000209.1:0-4760 GCA_964455495.1 uncultured Tessaracoccus sp. | reverse complement strand
CTGGAGCCGAAGCGCCGCAACTACCCCGAGACCATCTCCGAGGCCGGCCAGGCCATCACGCCCGGCGGCATCCGCGTGCCGCTGGTGGAGGAGGGCGACGTCGACCAGGGGCAGACGGAGTCGCGCGACGTGCTGGGCGCCTCGACGGCGGGCATGCTGGTCCGCGGCGACGCGTGGCGCGAGCTGGGCGGCCTCGCGCCCGAGGTGCCGCGGCACCGCGACGGCGTGGACCTGGGTTGGCGCGCGAACGCGCTCGGCTTCCGGGTGCTCGTCTGGCCGTCGGCCTCGCTGCATCACCTGCGCGCGGGCCGCACCGGCTGGCGCGACACGGGCGAGCATCCGCACCTCGTTGACAGGCTCGCCGCGCTGCGCATCGCCGGCTCCCGCGGCGCGAGCGGCCTCGGCCTAGGGGCCTCCACGCTCGCCCGCTCTGTCGGCTTCCTCCTTGCGAAGGCACCCGGGCATGCCCGCGCGGAGCTTTCGGCGTGGCGCAGGTACCGTGCCACCCCCGAGGCGACGGCCGCGCTGCGCGCGCGGCTGCCCGAGGAGGACATGACCCCCGACGACCTGCTGCCCAGCCGGTTCTGGCCGGTGCGCCACGCCGTCGACCGCTTCGGTGCCGGGGTCGCCGAACGCTACCGCGGGCTCTCGGACTCCGCGGTGGACACCTCCATCGACGAGCTGACGAGCGACGAGTTCGCCGCCGCGGCGCCGCGCGCCACGATCTCGCCGGTCACGATCCTCGTTGCCGGGCTGGTCATCGCCTGCCTAGTGGCCGGGCGCACCCTGCTCGGCGGGGGACCGGTCTCCGGCGGAGGCCTGCTCGCGGCCCCGCCGTCGCTTGGCGCCGCGTGGGAGGCCTACCTCACCGGCTCCGCGCCCTGGCTGGGCTTCGCGGCGGCCGCGTCGCTGCTAGGGCTCGGCAGCCCGGGCTGGTTCGCCTTCCTCGCCCTGGTCCTCGCCCCCGTCCTCGCCGGGTTGTCCGCCCTCGCGCTGCTGCGCCGGCTCGAGGTCCCTCCGGGCGTCGCGGCCGGCGCGAGCGCGGCCTGGGCAGCCGGCACCGTCCTGTTGGGGGTGGTCTCCGGCGGCGACGTCTCGGGCATGATCCTGGCGGTCGTCGGCCCGCTCCTCGTGCGCTCGGCTCACTCCGTCGTCGTCAACGACGCGGCGGGCGCGGAGCGGCTGCGCGCCCCGGCCGGGGCGGCGTTCTGGCTGCTCGTCGCCGCCTCCGCGTGGCCCGTCGTGCTCGTCGTCGGCACCGTCGTCGCCGTCGCGTGGGCCGTGCGGCGGCGCGCCCGCGCCGTCGAGGCGGCGCTCGTCGTGGCCCCCGTCTGGCTGTTCCTCGTCCCGTGGCTGCCGACGCTCGCGCGCCACCCCGGGCGGCTTCTCACGGGCATCGACCCGCTAGCCTGGCCCGACTACCCGCCGGCCTCGTACGCGGTCGTCCTCGGCCGGATCCTGCCGTCGGGCCTGCCGGTGTGGGCCAACGCCGCGTTCTTCGCGGTGGTCGGCGTACTCGCGCTGCTCGCGATCGCCGGGCTGCGTCGCCGGGAGTGGCTGCTGTCGTTCGCGCTGATCGGCGCGCCGCTGGTGATCGGCGTCGTCCTCTCCCGGCTCGTGGTCCCCATCGACGGCACGGCCGTGCGCCCGTTGCTTTCGCCGTGGGCGCTGCTGGTGCTTGCGGCGCTGCTGGCGCCCATCGTCCGCCGCGCGGCGGAGGCGGGCGGGTTCCTGCGGGGACGGGCCGCCGTCGCCCTTGGCCTGGTGGGCGCGCTGACCTTCGGCGTCTGGGCCTGGGTCGGCTTCGCCGGTCCGGTCCGGTCGACCCCCAGCGTGCTGCCGGGATACGTCCGCGACGTCCTGCACTCGCCGCGAGACTCGCGGGCCATGCTCATCGACCTGACGGTTCCTCGCCGCGTGCACTGGAGCGTCGTCGACGCCCGTCAGCCGCAGTGGGGGACGGGCGAACGCAACCCCGTCGGCTCCTTCGCGCCGCACTTGGGCGCGCTGGCCGAGGCCATCGCGTCGGGCAACCCGCCCGGCGACCTCGCGGAGCGCTTCCGCGTCATGGGCGTCTCGCACCTCTGGGTGCGCGGCCTCGACGCCGACCGCCAAGCGGCGCTGGACAACCTCGCGTCGATGATCCCCGCCCCGGCCGACGACGAGACGACGGTGTGGACGGTCAGCGGGCTCGTCTCGCGGGTCACCACCGCCGACGGCGAGCCCATCGCCGACGGCGTCGTTCCCGCGGGCGCGGGCTCCCTCGTGCTCGCCGACTCCGCGGGCAACGACTGGACCGCCACCCTGAACGGGCGAGAGCTCGCCCGGGCCGCGGACGTGGCCGTCGACCTCCTCGACGGCGAGCGCGTGGCCGCGTTCGGGCCCGTCCCCGCCGACGGGGGAGAGGTCACGGTGCGGCCCACTGAGCGCTGGGGCCAGCTGGCCTGGCACCTGGTGCTCCTCCTCGCGCTCGCCACCCTGGCCGCCCCCACCCTCGGCGGGGCCGCCGTCGCCCGAAGGGGGCACGAATGATCCGCCGCGTAGCGCTGACCGTCCTGGCCTTCGTCGTGCTCGCGGGCGTGACCGTCGGGGTGTCGATGATCGCCCCGGACCGCAGGCCCGCGTCCGCGGCCGTCGAGCTGCCGCGCACGTCCAGCGTGACCTGCGGCGTCGAGGGCGAGGTGCTCGCCGTCGCGGACTCCGCGTTCACCTCGCGCAGCCTGAGCGGGGCGGCGGGGCCGGTCGGCGTGTCACCGCTCGCGGCTCCCATCGAGGGGCCGACGGCGCTCACCTCCGACGGCCGCTCCGTCGCGGGCGTCCTCACGGCCGACGACGAGCGCACCTTCCTTCCCTGCGCCGCTCCCTCTACCTCCGGCGTCCTGCTGGTTCCCGATCCCGGCGAGCGGGAGCTGCTCCTGATCAACCCCGACTCGGGCGAGACCGTCGTCGACCTCACGCTGCTCGGGCCCGACGGCGAGATCACCGCCGTCGGCGCGCGCGGCATCGCGATCGGGCCCGGTGCCAGCCGCCGGGTCGCGCTGTCGGTGCTCGCGCCCGAGGGACCGGTCGGCGTGGCCTTCGAGGCCAGCGTCGGGCGCGTTGCGGCGCTCGCCGTGGCGGTCGAGGGCCGCGGCACGAGGCTCACGGCCCCGGCCGTCGCCTCCGACGCGCAGGTCATCCCTGGCATTCCGGGCGGGGTGTCGTCGCCGAGGCTCCTGATCAGCAACCCCGGGCTCGACCGGGTGACGATCGCCGTCGAGGTGCTCGGCGCGACCGGCTCGTATGAGCCGGCCTCGGCCGCGGATCAGACGATCGCGCCGCTCAGCACGCTGGAGCTGGACCTCGGCGACGACCTCGGCGGCGACCCCGGAGCGCTGCGGATCACCGCAGACGGCGAGGTGGCCGCGGCCGTGGTGCTCGACTCGTTGGATGGCCCGCCCACGACGCTCACCGCGGGGGAGGAGTCGGCGGAGCTCGCCGGTTACGGGCCGTCCGGCGGGGAGCTTCAGCTGAGCAACCCGGGATCGGCGGAGGTGACCGCGCGGTTGACCGGCGCGACGGCGCGCGACGTCACGGTGCCCGCCGGCGCGACGGTCGCCGTCGAGGTGTCGAAGACGGACCGTTCGTATGTCACGGTCGAGGCGACTGGCCCCCTCATCGGCGCGCTGGTCTCCCCTGGGGAGAAGAAACAGGGCCTCGCCGTGGCCCCGCTCGGAGTCGTCGGCACCGCTGAGGACGACAGCGCGCTGGCGGTCGTCGACCCGAACCTGAGGTAGCCAACCGCGGGTTGAGCGCCCTAGTCGTCCCAGCCCGGGTCGCCGCCGAGGTCCTCGATGGACCGGCCGGTGAGCGCGCTGAGCTGCTCGACGATGGTCTGGTGGACCAGCTCGCTGAGGTCGCGGCGCGACATCGCCCGGTGTTCCAACGGCCGCTGGAACAGCACGATCTGCGCCTTTCGGCCGCGGCCCGGCTCGAGCGCGGCCGACAGCGGGACGCGGTCGCCGGACCAGGCGACGTTCAGGTGCGGCACCTCCTCGACGCCCACCACGATCCCGTTCAAGGCGTCGGGCGCGGCGTCGGAGATGTCTGCCATCGCGGCGGTGACGCACGAGTTGAAGAACGCCACCCTGCTAGGGCGGCTGAGCGGAACGGGGCGGCCCGTGAAGCGGTTCGGACCGGCAAGCGGGCCGCGGATACCGCGCCCATGTCGGTCTCGTCTGCGTGGCATACGGCCACTCTAGTGGCGCATCCGTTAGGTTGCCTCTCGTGCGCACCTGCTCTCGAACCACGTGTTCTGCCCCGGCCGTGGCGACCATGACGTTCGCCTACGCCGACTCGACGGCGGTGCTCGGCCCGCTGTCCCCGTCGCCCGAGCCGGGCGCCTACGACCTCTGCCCCCGCCACGCGGAGCGCACCAGCGTCCCCCAGGGCTGGCAGGTCCTGAAGCTCCCGCTCGACGGCGAGCCGACGCTTCCCGAGCCGGCCTCCGACGACCTGATGGCGCTGGCCGACGCCGTCCGCGCCATCGGCCTGCGCCACGACGACCCTCCGCGTCCCCCGGCCGCCGGCCCGCCGACCCCGCCCGAGCGCGGCGGCCACCTGCGCCTGGTCCCCACGCTAAGTTAGGCCCGTGCTCGACCCCAAGATCTTCAAGGCCAACGACATCCGCGGCGTCGTCGTCGGCGACGCCCCCGAATGGGACCTCGACGGCGCGCGCGCGCTCGGCGCGGCGTTCGTCGCGCTGACCGGGGCCGACGAGT
>CAYVWO010000208.1:0-5311 GCA_964455495.1 uncultured Tessaracoccus sp. | reverse complement strand
CGAAGCCTTGGAGCAGGTACTTGAAGAGGTCGACGTCGCCGGTCATGGCGGTGAGGGCGTCGGCGCGCGCCTGGTCGCCGGTCTGGACGACGGTCTCGGAGCCCATGCCCGCGACGGCCCGCTCGATGGGATCGACCATGCCTGACGGGTCGCCGTCGACCTTCACCAGGAACGTGCCCGTCAGGATCTCCTCCCGGCCCTCGGCGGGCGCCGGGACGTAGCCAACCGTGGTCCACAGCGTGTTCGGGTCGTCGGTGACGCCGACGACGCGCCAGTCGGTGTCGCCGCCCTGCGGGCGGACCGCATCCCCCAGCGCGGCTCCCAGCTTCCCCAGCGCGCCGCGGGAGAGGGCGAGCTCCCCCTCGGCCTCGGGCATCCGGCCCTCGACTACCTTGGACCACTGCAGTTCGGCCGGCGGCACCACGAACAGCGAGACGGTGGCCGTGCGGTCGCCCTTGGTCAGGAAGCCCGCCCCGCCCAACGGCTCGGGCAGCACGGTGGTGACGCCGGGGACCGCCGCGATGGCGTCGGCGAAACCGCCGAGCGGATCCGTCTCGTCGTCGGTCCAGACCGACTCCGTGCGCACCACGACGTCGGCCTTCGAGAGCTGGAGGGCGTTCTGCATCCCCAGCGCGGTCTGCTGGGAGTTCACGAACACCGAGATGGCGGCGACGAACCCGACGGAGATCGCGATGGCGATCAGGGTGGCGACGAAGCGGGTGGGGTGCAGCCGCAGCTCGCTCAGGGCGTGGCGGAGCATCAGGCCATCACCCCGAGCTGGAGCGCCAGGGACTCCGCGGACGGGTTGGGGATGTCGTCGACGACGCGGCCGTCGAGCAGCATGAGCGCGCGATCGGCGTAGCCCGCCGCACGGGGGTCGTGGGTGACCATGATGATGGTCTGGCCCTGGTCGCGGGCACAGGCCTGGAGGTATTCGAGCAGCGCGGTGCCGGTCTTCTGGTCCAGCGCTCCGGTGGGCTCGTCGGCGAAGATCACCTCGGGGCGGGCCATGAGGGCGCGCGCGACGGCGACGCGCTGCTGCTGACCGCCCGACAGCTGGCTGGGGCGGTGCGTCAGGCGGTCGGCGAGGCCGAGCGAGGCGACGACGGCGCCCAGGAACTGGCGGTCCACCTTGCGCCCCGCGAGCTCCAGCGGCAGCGTGATGTTCTGCTCGGCCGTCAGCGTCGGGAGCAGGTTGAAGGACTGGAAGACGAAGCCGACCTTGTCGCGCCGGACCCGGGTGACGTCGCGCTCCGACATCCCCGCGATGTTGTCCGCGCCGACGTAGACCGCGCCCCTCGTCGGCCGGTCGAGGCCAGCCATGCAGTGCATCAGCGTCGACTTTCCCGACCCCGACGGCCCCATGATGGCCGTGAAGCTGCCGCGCGCGATGGCGACGCTCACGTCGTCGACGGCCACCACCGGCTGCTCGCCGCTGCCGAACACCTTTGTCAGGTTCTGCGTGCCGCAGGCGGGCACCTGGTCGAGTTGCGTCGTCACTTGGGTCTCCAGTCGTCTCGTATCGTGCGAGCCCAGGCTATGGGCGCCGACGACGCGGGGGCATCCGCCGGACGTCTCCCCCTCGACGATGCGGGTGGCACCTCAGTCGGACCCGACCCCTACCTCCAGCAGCGCGTCGACCAGCTCGTGAAGGTGGTCGACGACGCGGTCGACGACGTCGAGGACCTCCGGGGGCGAGTAGGAGAAGCCCGTGGCGTGGTCGGCGACCAGGTGCATCGAGATGTCGTTCCAGGAGTCGCCGATGGTGTACAGCACGTCGCCGTCGAGCGGCTCCAGCTCCATATACCGGCGCACGCCGCTGCCCTTGGAGGCGCCGAGCGGCACGATGTCGAGGAAGCCGAGGTTCGGCGCCAGGTCGGCCCGGCCGGCGATGAGACCCCGGAGCAGCGGCTCGAGGCGGGCTCGGTCGGCGTCGTCGGGGACATACGTCGGGAGGCCGACCAGTTGCTTGCTCGGGATGTCCGCCACCGGGACGGGCGTCGACGGGATGTGCAGCGCAGAGGTGTCGAGGACGTTGTCGATGACCTGCCAGTCGCCGTCGAGGTCGGTGACGTACGAGCGGACCGGCTCGTCGCGCAGGAGCTCGTACACCTCGGCGAACAGACTCTGGTCCAGCAGCGTCGACCAGCGGGGCCGGAACTCGGCGTCGGTGATGGCGCCGCCGGTGAACGCGACCGCACCGTCGACCTCGATCCCCGAGCCCGCCCAGGCGGCGCGAATGGCGGCGATGGAGCGCCCGGTCGAGATGATGGCGCGGTGGCCCGCGGCGCGCCAGCGGGCGATGGCCGCCGCGTTCTCGGGGGAGATCCGCCGGTCGAAGACAATGGTGCCGTCGAGGTCGAATGCGAGTGTCGCCATGCCGCGCCTACGCCTGGCCGCCGAACAGCGACGTCACGGAGCCGTCGAGGAACACCGCGTTGATCGCCTTGGCGATGAGCGGCGCGATCGACAAGACCGTGAGGTTGGTGATCGGCTCGGGCGTGCGGATGGGCAGCGTGTTGGTGACGATGATCTCTGCGATCCCCGACTGGTTCAGCCGCTGGGCCGCGGGGCCGGAGAAGACGGGGTGGGTGGCGGCGCAGAGGACGGCCTTCGCGCCGTGCTCACGAAGCGCGTGAGCCGCTTGGGCGATGGTTCCCGCGGTGTCGATCATGTCGTCGACGAGCAGGCAGACCCGGTCCTTGACCTCGCCGACGACCTCGTGCACGGCAACGGTGTTGGCCTGGTTGGGGTCGCGGCGCTTGTGGATGATGGCAAGCGGGCAGCCGAGTTTGTCGGTCCACACGTCGGCCAGGCGAACCCGGCCGGCGTCGGGCGACACGATGGTCATCTCGGAGGTGTCGTACTTCTCCTTGACGTAGTCGGCCAGCGGGGGCATGCCCCACAGGTGGTCGACCGGGCCGTCGAAGAAGCCCTGGATCTGCGAGGCGTGCAGGTCCACCGACATGATCCGGTCCGCGCCGGCGGCCTTGTAGAGGTCGGCGACGAGGCGCGCGGAGATGGGCTCGCGGCCGAGGTGCTTCTTGTCCTGGCGCGCGTACGGGTAGAACGGGGAGACGACGGTGATGCGCTTGGCGGAGGCACGCTTCAGCGCGTCCACCATGATCAGCTGCTCCATGATCCACTCGTTGACCGGTGACGTGTGCGACTGGATGACGAACGCGTCGCAGCCGCGCACCGACTCCTCGAAGCGGACGTAGATCTCGGAGTTCGCGTAGGTGAGCGCGCGGGTGGGAACCAGCTCGGTCTCCATCAGCCGCGCCACCTCCTGCGCCAGCTCGGGGTACGCGCGCCCGCTGAAGAGCATCAGGTGCTTGTCGTTCTTCGCGATCTGGGACATGGGTGTGATCAGGCCTTCTTCTGTCGGGACTCGGCCACCGCGGGGTGGATGCTGCCGTCGCTCTCGGCCGCAGCCGCGGCCCACTTCGAGCCGGGGCGACGATTCGGGATGTAGCCCTCGACGTTGCGCTGCTTGCCGCGCGCGACCCCGAGCGCACCCGCGGGCACGTCCTCGGTGATCGTCGATCCTGCCGCGACCAGGGCGCCGTCGCCGATGTCGACGGGGCTGACCAGGACCGAGTTGGACCCGACGAACGCGTTGCGTCCCACGTGCGACGTGGACTTGTTCACGCCGTCGTAGTTGGCGAAGATCGTGCCGGCGCCGATGTTGGCGCCCTCGTCGACGATCGCGTCCCCGCAGTAGGTCAGGTGAGGCACCTTGGCGCCGTCGGCGATCTGGGCGTTCTTGGTCTCGACGAACGCGCCGATCTTGCCCTTCATGCCAAGGATGGTTCCGGGGCGGAGGTAGGAGAACGGGCCGACCTGCGCGCCCTCCCCGATGACGGCGAACGAGCCATGCGTGCGGACCACCTCGGCGCCCGCGCCGACCTCGACGTCCATCAGCGTGGTGTCCGGGCCGATGATGGCGCCCTCGCCGATGCTGGTGGCGCCCTGCAGGATCACGCCCGGGTGGAGGAGGACGTCGGGCGCGAGGTCGACGTCGACGTCGATCCAGGTGGTGTTCGGGTCGACCATCGAGACGCCGTTCAGCATCCACGCGTCGCGGATGCGGCGGTTCATCTCGGCGTTCATGCGGGCGAGCTGGACGCGGTCGTTGACGCCCTCGGTCTGCCACACGTCGTCGATCAGGTGCGCGCCGACGCGCCGGGCCTGCTCGTGCGCGTAGTGCAGGACGTCGGTGAGGTACTGCTCTCCCTGCGCGTTGTCCGTCGTCAGCGACGCGAGGCCCTCGCGCAGCGTGACGGCGTCGAAGACGTAGATGCCGGAGTTGATCTCGCGGATGGCCCGCTGGCGGTCGTCGGCGTCCTTGTGCTCGACGATGCCGACGACCGACTCGCCGACGCGGAGGACGCGGCCGTAGCCCGTCGGGTCGGCGACCTCGGCGGTGAGCACCGTCACCGAGTTCTGGTGCGCACGGTGCACGGCCACGAGCTGGCGGAGCGTGTCGCCGGTGAGCATCGGCACGTCGGCGTAGGTGACGACGACGTCGCCGTCGAGCTCGCCGAGGCCTGCAAGGCCGCAGCCGACGGCGTGCCCGGTGCCTAGCTGCTCGTCCTGCACGGCGGTGGTGACCGACTCCGACAGCTTCTCCAGGTGGGCCTCGACCTGCTCGCGCAGGTGCCCGACGACCACCACCAGGTGCGCCGGGTTGAGCGCCGCCGCGGACGACACCGCGAAGCTGAGCATGGATTTGCCAGCCACCTCGTGGAGGAGCTTGGACTTCGTTGACTTCATGCGGGTCCCTCCGCCTGCGGCGAGGACCACAACGGCGGCTACGGGCGAAAGCTCGCTCTCGGTGGACACGGCTCCTCCTTGTTGGTTGGCCGAATGGACCGCCACGCGGCCGTCGCCTGACGCGAGGTCGCGGGGTGAACGGGCATCATCCTAGTGCCTCGGAAGGCCTCCTAACTCCGGTGTTGCGGGTTCCCCCGCCGGAGGCCTGCGGCACGGCGCTGACGAGCGCGCGCGGCGCCGGCGCGTCATCGTGGCTGCATCCGTTCAGTTCGAGTCGACGCGCGGCTCGCCGTGTACGCCAAAGTCACCATGCTGACTCTGGCGTACACGTTGTCCGCTTCGACTCCGCGGATCGAACGTTTGCAGCCACGTTGCGAATGGCCGGTCCTCCTTACGCCTGCTCTGACACTCCGGGTGGCACATCCTTCAGCAACAACGCCGGGGCGACGCCTAGCGCGTCAGCGAGACGGCACAGGTTGTCGAACGCCACATTGCGCTCGCCTCGTTCGATACCCCCGACGTACGTGCGGTCCAT
>CAYVWO010000207.1:0-5340 GCA_964455495.1 uncultured Tessaracoccus sp. | reverse complement strand
CCTGATCGCGTCCGTTCACCCAGGGTGCTTCAGCCGGCGACCACCGTCGGGCAGGCATCCTCCGCGGGCGGGGTCCAGGCGTCGGGCGAGGCCGGGGACTGGTCTCCGGTGCGGATGTCCTTGACCGAGTCGTCGTAGCCGGCCCCGAACCAGACGAAGGGGATGCCGCGGCGCTCGGCGAAGCGGATCTGCTTGCCGAACTTGTCCGCCCTCGGCGCCACCTCGACGGCGATGCCGCGGGCCCGGAGCCGGGCCGCGACGTCGATCGCCTGCTCGCGGGCCTCCTCGTTGTCGACGGCGACCAGCACCGCGGAGGGGACCGAGCGGGAGGCCGTCAGGGTGCCCTTGCCGATCAGCGGCGCAAGGATGCGGGTGATGCCGAACGAGTAGCCGACCCCCGGGAAGGTGGTCTTGCCGTCAAAGGCCAGCGCGTCGTAGCGGCCGCCGCTGGCGACCGAGCCCAGCTTCTCGGAGCCGACAAGCAGCGTCTCGTAGACCGTTCCCGTGTAGTAGTCCAGGCCGCGGGCGATCTTCAGGTCGACGACCACCCGGTCGGGCACCGAGCGGCGCGCGACGCGGATCAGCGACGACAGCTCCTCCAGGCCCGTGTCCAACAGCTCGTCCTCGACGCCCAATGCGCGCACGTCGTCGACGAACGACTCGTCGGAGGCCGCGATGCCGGCGAGACGGACGCACGCGTCGGCCTGCGCCGCGCTCAACCCCAGTTCGCCCGTCAAAAGCTCGGCGACGGCGACGGGCCCGATCTTGTCGAACTTGTCGACGCGCTGCAGCACGGAAGCGGTGTCCTCGATGCCGAGGCCGCGGTAGAAGCCCTCCGACAGCTTCCGGTTGTTGACCCGCAGGCTGACGGGGGGAAGGCCGAGGTCGCGGTGCAGCTTCTCGAACACGTCCAGGGCCACCAGCGGGATCTCGACGTCGTGGTGCGCCGCGAGCGCGCCCTGGCCGACGATGTCGATGTCGGCCTGCGTGAACTCGCGGTACCGGCCCTCCTGCGGGCGCTCGCCGCGCCACACCTTCTGCACCTGGTAGCGCCGGAACGGGAACGCGAGGTGGCCCGAGTTCTCCAGCACGTAGCGCGCGAACGGCACGGTCAGGTCGAAGTGAAGGCCCAGTTCGTCGGCGTCGCCCGCGTCGGCGTGCAGCCGCCGCACGACGTAGATCTCCTTGTCGATCTCGCCCTTGCGCGACAACTGCTCCAACGGCTCGACGGCGCGCGTCTCGATGGGCGCGAAGCCGTGCAGCTCGAACGTGGACCGCACGACGTCCAGGACGCGGTTCTCGACGATGCGGCCGGCGGGCAGGAACTCGGGGAAACCGCTGAGCGGCTTAGGGCGGGCCAAGGCGGGACCTCACAGGCTCTCGGGCTGCAGGAACGGGTTCGTGGCCAGCTCGGCGGCAAGCGTCGTCGGCTCCCCGTGGCCCGGCAGCAGCGTGCGGTCCGCGGGGAAGAGCTGGGCGATGCGCCGCAGCGACTCGCGCATCGCCGACATGCTACCGCCCGGCAGGTCGGTGCGCCCGATCGTGCCGGCGAACAGGACATCTCCGGTGAAGGTCACTGTCGCGTCGCCGTCGGAGACGGTCAGCAGCGTCGAGCCCTCCGTGTGCCCGGGCGCCGCGAAGGGCTCGACCCGGAACCCCGCCAGCTCGACCGCGCCGTCGTAGTCGCGCACGTCGTCGATCCCCGGCGCGACGTCGGTGCCGGTCAGCTGGCGCATCAGCGCGGCGCCCTGCGGCCCCAGCCCGTCGCCCGGCCGCGTCACGAGGTGCTGATCCGCGGCGGCGAGGTACACCGGGATGCCGTGCTCGGCGGCGAGAAGGTGCGCGTCGCCGATGTGATCGAAGTGCCCGTGCGTGGCGAGCAGGGCGACCGGGGTCGCGCCGAGCCGCGCCAACGCGGCGCGCACGGGATCCGCGCCCATCACGCCCGGGTCGACGACCAGGCACTCGGACGCGTCCTCGTCGGTAAAGACTAGATAACAATTCGCCTGCCAGGGCGACACCGGTATGGGCTGAACACGCACAAGCCCAGCCTATCCGGCTAGATTGTGCGCATGAGCGAACAGCAAGCGCCCTCTGGTTTCGGCCGCGTCGACGCAGACGGCACGGTCTACGTGATCCAGGGTGGCTCCGAACGAAGTGTCGGGCAGATCCCCGATTCCACCCCCGAAGAGGCGCTGGCGTTCTACGTCCGACGGTTCGAGAACCTGGCCGCGGAGGTCACGTTGCTCGAGTCGCGCGTGGCCGCCCAGGCGATGTCGCCCGAGGAGGCCAAGAACGCGATCGCGACGGCGAAGGCCAACGCGGGCACGGCCAACGCCGTCGGCGACCTCGACTCGCTGGTGGCCAGGCTCGACGCGCTGGCGGAGAAGCTCCCCGCGCAGATCGAGGCCCGCAAGGCGGCCAGGGCCGAGCAGCACGCGGCCACGGCCGCCGCGAAGGAGGACATGGTCGCCGAGGCGGAGGCGCTCGCGCAGGGCACCGACTGGCGCGGCGGCGTCGACCGCTTCCGCACTCTTCTCGACGAGTGGAAGGCGCTCCCCCGGATCGACCGCGCCACCGACAACGAGCTGTGGCACCGATTCTCGTCGGCTCGCACGCACTACACGCGCCGCCGCAAGGCGCACTTCGCGGAGCTGAACGAGCGCCGCGACGGCTCGCGGTCCCTCAAGGAGGCGATCATCGCCGAGGCGGAGACGCTCGCCGACTCGACCGACTGGGGCCTGACCTCCGGCGCCTTTCGAGACCTCATGCAGCGCTGGAAGGCCGCTGGCTCGGCGCGCCGCGCCGAGGATGACGCCCTGTGGGCCCGGTTCCGCGCCCTGCAGGACCGGTTCTTCGACGCCCGCACCGCCGCCCAGAGCGCGGTCGACGGCGTGCAGTCCGAGAACCTCGCGGCCAAGCAGGCCCTCCTCGAGCAGGTGACCCGGGACCTCGAGGGTGTCACCGATGTGGACGCGGCCAAGGCGATCCACCGCGAGTTCCTCTCCAAGTTCAACGACCTCGGCCACGTGCCGCGGCAGGCGATGCGCGACCTCGATAACAAGGTCCGCGTCCTGAACGACAGGGTCGCCGAGCTTGAGGCGGAGGAATGGCGCCGCACGGACCCGTCGGCGCGTCGACGCGCGGAGGACACCGTCGCGATGTTCGAGGCCCAGATCGCCAAGCTGGAGGCCGACCTGACGGCGGCCGAGGCGAAGGGCGACACCCGCAAGGTCAAGGACGCGGCCAAGTCGATCGAGACCTACACCAGCTGGCTCGACCAAGCCCGCGCCACCCTCGCGGAGTTCACGAAGTAGCGGTCACCCCGCGACGCGGTAGACGTCGTAGACGCCCGGGACCCGGCGTGCCTGATTCAGCACGTGCTGCAGGTGCGTCGGGTCCTGCGATTCGAACGTGAACTTGCCCGAGAACTGGCGGTGCTTGTTGGTGGTGATGTTCACGCTCAGGATGTCGACGTGCTGCTCGGAGAGAGCGGCGGAGACGTCGGAGAGCAGGCGGGCGCGATCGATACCCTCGATCTGGATGGTGACCAGGAAGGCGGCGTTCTGCTCGATGCCCGCCCACTGGACGCCCACGATCCGGTCCGGCTCCTTCATCAGGGCCGGGGCGTTCGGGCAGTCCGCGCGGTGGACGGAGACGCCGTCGCCGCGGGTGACGAAGCCGATGATGTCCTCGCCGGGCAGCGGGTAGCAGCACTTGGCGAGCTTGACGCTCATCGAGTCGTCGCCGTCGACCAGGATGTGTCCGCCATCGCGGACGGGACGACGGCGCTGCCGCACCACCACGTCCTCGGTGGTGGTGTCCAGCGTCTCCTCCTCGCCGCCGTGAAGCTGAACCAGCTTCTCGACCGCCGATTGAGAGCCCAGGTGTCCCTCGCCGATGGCCGCGTAGAGCGCGGGCACGTCCTTGTGGCCGAGCTCGTTGGCGACCGCGGTGAGGTTCTCCAGCGTGAGGAGCCGCTGCATGGGCACGCCCGTGCGGCGCAGGTCCTTCGCGAGGGCCTCCTTGCCGAGCTCGATGGCCTCGTCGCGGCGCTCGCGCGAGAAGTGCTGGCGGATCTTCTGCCGCGCGCGGCTGCTGACGACGAAGCCAAGCCAGTCGCGGCTGGGACCGGCACCCTGGGCCTTCGTCGTGAGGATCTCCACCTTGTCGCCCTGCTGCAGCCTCGTGCTGAGCGCCACGAGGCGGCCGTTGACGCGCGAGCCGATCGTCCGGTAACCCACCTCGGTGTGGACGGCGAACGCGAAGTCGACGGGGGTGGCGCCCACGGGAAGGGCCATCACCTCGCCCTTCGGGGTGAAGACGTAGATCTCGTCGGCGTTGATCTCGAACAGCACGGAGTCGAGGAACTCGCTGGGATCCTCGGTCTCCTTGCTCATCACACCCAGCTGGTGCATGGCCCGCAGGCCCGCCTCCTCGGGGGTGACGCCGTCGCGGAGGTCGGCCTTGTACTTCCAATGCGCCGCGACGCCGTACTCGGCGCGCCGGTGCATCTCGTGCGTGCGGATCTGGAACTCGACGGGCTCGTTCTGATCGCCCAGCACCGTGGTGTGCAACGACTGGTACATGTTGAACTTCGGGACCGCGATGTAGTCCTTGAACCGGCCCGGGATCGGCTTCCAGCCGGCGTGCACGACGCCGAGGACCGCGTAGCAGTCCTTCATGTCGTTCACCAGGACCCGCAGCCCGATCAGGTCGTAGATGTCGCGGAAGTCGCGGCCTCGCACCATCATCTTCTGGTAGATCGAGTAGTAGTGCTTCGGGCGCCCGTACACGGTGGCCTGAATCTTGTTCTCGGCGAGCATGCCCTGGAACTGGCCGATCAGGTCGCGCAGGTAACGCTCCCGGCCCGGGGCCTGCTGGGCCACCATCTCGACGATCTCCTGGTAGACCTTCGGCTCGATCGTCGCGAACGAGAGGTCCTCCAGCTCCCACTTGATGGTGTTCATGCCCAGGCGGTGGGCCAGCGGCGCGAAGATGTTCAGCGTCTCGGTCGCGATCCGCACCTGCTTGTCCGGGCGCAGATACCCGAGGGTCCTCATGTTGTGGAGGCGATCGGCAAGCTTGATGACCAGCACGCGGACCTCCTCAGAGGTCGCCATGATCATCTTGCGGATGGTCTCGGCCTTCGCGGTCTCGCCGTAGGTGAGCTTGTCGAGCTTCGTCACGCCGTCGACCATCCTGGCGACCTCGTCGGAGAAGTCGGCGCGCAGCTGGTCGAGGGAGTAGTCGGTGTCCTCGACGGTGTCGTGCAGCAGCGCCGCGACGATCACCGGCTCGGTCATGCCGAGCTCGGCCAGGATGGTGGCGACGGCGAGC
>CAYVWO010000206.1:3625-5342 GCA_964455495.1 uncultured Tessaracoccus sp. | reverse complement strand
CGCAGCGTGGAGCTGACCACCTTCGCCGGGAGCGTCGGGAGGAACGCGACCTCCGCCATGGGGAGCGTCTCTTGCGCGGGGAAGCCCGCCTTGGTGTACAGCTTGCCGACGGCGGCGGCGGTCGAGTCTCCGAACTCGCCGGGCTTGTCATCGACCTTGAGCTTCATCGTCTTCAGCGCGTCTTGGAGCTGCACCACCAGCGGGCCGGTGGCGCCGGGTGCGAGGTCGTGGAACGCGGGCAGTTCGCCGGGCAGCGCGAACACCGGGCGCCCGTTGACCTCCGCCAGCACCGCGCCGGCCTCCGCCTCCTTGCCGGTCCCGAGCGGCGCCTCCGTGATCACCGCGGGATCCTCGGCGAACCGGCGCCCGGCCAGCACGTCGACGGCCGACAGCGCGACGACGTCGCCGCGGGTCACGACGGCGTCCTCCAGCTCGCGCTCGGTCACGGTGGCGGTGAGCAGGCTCGCGGGCGGCGCATCGGCCATCGCGTCGCGCTGCGCCGGGGTCACCATGAACCTCGACGCGACGACGCCGCCCAGGGCGAACGCGATCGCCAGCGCGATGATCACCACGAGGATCCGCAGCCTGCGCCCGGTCGGCGACGCCGCCTGACCGCCCGCCTCTTCGTTACCGTGCCTCATCTCAACGCCCCTTCATGAGCTCGTTCGCCCGAGCGAGGGCCTCATCGATCTCGGCGCGCTCCTCGGTCAACGCCAGCTGGTTGTCCTCGATCGCGGCCTCCTGGAGCTCGACCAGCACCTCGTAGAACGTGTCGGCGTAGCCCACCTCCAGGTTGCAGGTCGCGTCGGCAACCGCCTGCCTGCGCTCCTCATCGGTCGGCCGCTCCGTCTCCGGGATGCCGGTGAACTGGTCGTCCCAATCCCACATGGCGCCTACCTGGAAACCGGCGTCGGCCATGCAGGTCTGCCACTTCTTGTCCACAGCCACGGTCCGAGGATCAACTGCTGCCTCGTCCCAGACGCTCAAATGGAGATCCTGACCGAAGGTGAACCGCGCCATGATCGTGTTGGTCTCGTAGACCTGCTCGCGCGCCTGGCCGACGCAACCGTTCGGCGGGACCTCTTTTCCATCAATCTCGCCGGGGGAAGCGGTCTGATCGTCGGGCCCATCGCCCGGCTTCAACCCCGTTCTCACGAACTCCTGCGCTGTGCTCGACTCTGAAAACTCTCCACGCCCTAACGCCTTTTCCCGGTCCTGTTTGTTCGAAACAAGCACCCAGGCCGGCAGGTACCCAGATACCGCGGCCTGATCGACGTCGACTATGCCAAAGAGCCGGTTCCGTGACTCACGCTCGATGATCACCTGTTCTTCGAAGTTCCCCACTACATCGGCCGCCATGGGTGGAAACCCAAACTCCGCCATGCACTCGTCCACGAGTGCATACACCGCCGAGTCGAGCAGGTAGTTCTCGGCGATGGTGGGTCGAAATGCCTCCTGCGGCAGCGGCCCGAACGCATCTGTCGCGTTTCGTTGAACGCTGAACAGATCGTCGGCGCCCTTCTCCTCACCGCTGTCAGACGTCTCCACCACGCTCACCGACGGGCTGGGGAGCACATCCGACGGCGAGGGGGCGGGGGCGGGGCCCTGGACTGCGCTGCAGCCGACCAGGGCCCCGATCCCAGCAGTGCCAAGCAGAAGCCGAACCGTGCGCATCAGACCCACTTGAACGACGCGTTGTCGTTCTTCGTGTTCCCCA
>CAYVWO010000206.1:0-3525 GCA_964455495.1 uncultured Tessaracoccus sp. | reverse complement strand
GGCGGCCGCGAGAGTGCCGATGATCTTCTTGTTCATTTCTTCTCCTTTGTGTGAGCGATTCCTTTGTGTGAGCGATCCGCCTCATCCTTGAGGCGTGCCCCCAGCAAACCAGGCTACGGAGAACAGCCGCTATACCCCGTTTGGGTAGGTGCGGCCCGGCAGTAGAAGCGGGTATCTTCCCGGGGAGATTTCCACACCAAGACCTGTCCGAACCGCGGACCAACTGCCCCTTGCCTCGATAACGGAGTCGCCATGTTTCCACCACCACCGGCCGTACACATCGTGTCTACCCCAGATCAATCAGCCGAGACTGCATCTGCCAATGACTGCGTCCCGGGAAGGAACTGGTGGCCGATCTGCCTGCTTCTTGGATCACAAGAGGCCGGCCCTGATCGCGGTGGCGACGGCAGAAGCTCGGTCACTGGCGCCGAGACGCTCGAAGATGACTCTCAGATGCTTCTTTACCGTTTCGGCACTGCAGCCGAGCCTCTTCGCGACGGCGTCGTTGCTATGTCCTTGAGCAACGAGTCGAAGGACTTCATACTGCCGCACGGTGATCCGTTCCACGGCTGGGACGCGGGACGTGAAATCCTCGGCTAGGCGTTGCCCAGGTGCCTCCGAGAACACCGGTTGGCCCATGGCTGCAAGGCGGAGTAGCAAGGAGACCCTCTCCGGCGGATCGTGCTTGACCAGGTAGCCGCTCGCACCGCATTCCAAGGCGTCACGCATCGAGTCCCCACTGTCGACAGAGGTGTACATGACGATCGGCAGTCCCGGGTGAAGCGCTCTCACGGTGTTCGCGAACTCGTGCCCGGAGATGCCGGGCATGCGCACGTCGACGACGAGCACGTCGGGCAGCCGCTCGCCCGCGCTCAGCTTCCGCCCGGCGTCCGCAGCGTTGGTGGCCGTCCACACGACATCGATGCCTTCCGGCTCAAGAAGCGTGGGCAGTTCGGCCAGGAGCACCGGGTCATCGTCCACGATGGCAACCCTCAGATCAGCCATTATGTCCACCTCTGGGCAGGTAGCGTGGCGCGCAGGGCCCAAGCTCCATCCTCAGGGCCGGCGGAAAACCACCCGCCAACCCCGGCGACGCGCTTGGCGAGGCTTCGGAGACCCAATCCCTCGCCTCGCGCGTCCTCCCCGCCGCCCGGAGCGAGTTGGTTCATCAGGGCGAGAAAAACCGACCCATCCGACACCTCAGCAGACACGTGCACGAAGCCGCCAGGCGCGGCGTGCTTCATCACGTTCGCGGTCGCCTCGGCGAGCACGAAACCCGCGACGGGTCCGACATCAACGGCGTTTGTCCAGTCTCCGGACGTGGAAATGGAGACGAGAAAGCCTGCCTCGCTGAGGGCCTCCTGAGACCGTGCGAGAAGCAGCGCAAGCGGCTCTGTTGCCTGTCCGCTCGACGGCTCACCGCTCTCCAGGTAGCGAACGATCGAGCGAAGCTCGTCCAGGCCACGGGAGAGATCCTCATCCACCACGCGGAGCGACTGCCGGTCCTCGCCGAGCACATGCCCTCTGATCAGGACCGCGCGCGTGAGCGCCGTCGCCTGAGTGAGCGTGGCGGCGAGGCTGTCGTGCATTCTGGCGGCAAGCGCCTGCCTCTCCGTAATCCGCTGGAGCTCGTGGGCCTCTTGTTGCCATCTTTTGGCCTCCGCCTGGCTTCGGATGAACATGCCGAGGAAGGTGAACGACCACGCATAGATGCCCAGGAACACGCTGCTGGACGGGCTCTCTGCCCAGTCGACCAGTGAGCCGAGCGTGACGATAACTGAAGAGACGAGACCCAACCAAGCCGGGCGCCTCGTGTTCACCAAGATGAAGAACGGCAGCAGCGCGAACCACAGCCCGCTGTTGAACGTCCCAGGGAGGGCCATGAGGCCGAGGTATCCGCCGATGACGAGCAAGGTGGCGGGCATCGGCCACCTCGTCCAGACGAGCATCGCGTAGCCGACGACGGCGACGAGGAAGGGGCCCCACTCGCTCGTCACTGCCTCGCCATGTTCCCACATACGGAACTGGGTCACGAGTGCGAGCACCCCGAAGGCGCTGAGGCCGATCCGGCTCACCCAGCTCCAGATGGGACGAATCCGCTCCCACATGTCCCGCTGACCGGCTCTACGCGCGGCGGCGTCCGGGCGTTGTGTCGGCTTCGCCTCCTGGACCACGGACATCATCGGTGCCTCCCTGCGTAGGGAGCATCGTACCCACCGGCCGGAAGGAGTCTCCCGCAAGGCAACTTAACGACCGCCGCCGCACCCGGCCGAGGCCGCAGTGATCGGCAACCCCTCGCCCAGCACCCCACCCTTGGGCGAGCAGCTCGCCAATGGTCTCGCACCGGTACCCTGTGACCCACCCACCGACGAAGGAGACGACATGGGGCTGCTCGACAAGATCCTGGGGCGAGGCTCGGCCGCCGACGATACGCCCGGTCCGTTCGACTGCGAGCGGGTCAAGGCGCCGCTCGCGCAGCTCGTCGACGCGCTCGGCACGCTCGCCGACACCATGGGCTCGGAGGAGGGCCGCATGGCGAACCCGGGGTGGCGCGGCCGGGTGAGGGACCTGAACGGCGCGCAGGGCGAGTTGAAGATGCTGGCGCGGCGCACGTCGTTCGAGCGGGAGGACTTGATGGAGATCCTCGTCGGCGTCCGGCCCCTCTACCGCGGCACCCCGCCCGGGGCGTACGCGCATCTCGCCGGCCTCAACGACGACGTGGTCGCCGCCATCGAGGCCGTGCACGCCGCCGCGCGATAGATCGGCTCGTTGGGTTCGACACCACGACTCGGCTAGCGCCTCGTGCGTCGGCTCACCCAGCGGTGGCGATAGCGCGATATGTAAGCACATCGGCATCCCGTCCTTATCCCGGGCCCCCGTTTACGCACCACGCGCGACGCGCAATAGTGGGGCATGGCCAATCTCGCGGACATTGCGGCAATTCACCTTCGACTAGGGCTCCTCGGCATCCCCTTGCCCGAGGAAGGACCGGCTGGCAAGGCCGTGGACCTCGTGCGCCCCATCCTCGCGCGGCAGCGCGAGCTGAACCGTCGCCTTCAGCATCGCCTGCCCGCCGTCGACGGCAGGGTGCAGTCGTTCCTCGACGCCTACCTCGAGGGCACCGGAACCGCGCCGCAGCTGCCCCGGCAGCCCCTCGCCCTCGCCCAGCCGGGGCTCGCCCGCGTGATGAGCCTCCCGTACGACGGCGATACCTTCACCTCCGCGCAGCTCACCAGCTACCGGCTGGTCAACGGCATCCTGCACAACCCCGCCAACGACCGCCGCACTACCAAGGGCGTCTTCCACATCGCCGAGGGCGGGCTCCCCATCCAGGACGACAAGCTGGCCGTGCCGCGGGCCGTGTTCGGCCGCCTGCTGGAGCACGCGTTCGCCCCGCCCGCGGAGGCGATGGTGCTGCCCTACACGTCCAACCGCGAGGAGCGGCCGACCTGCTGGGCCTCGCTGCTGCTGCGGCCCATCGTCGTGCCCGAGGTACCCGGCTACACCGAGGAGCTGAGGATGGAG
>CAYVWO010000205.1:0-5369 GCA_964455495.1 uncultured Tessaracoccus sp. | reverse complement strand
CGCTCGACGACGAGCACCGCGCCGACGACGCGTCCGGAGTCGACGGCGACGAGGCGTGGACGTCGACGAAGCTGCTGAGGCGCCTGGCCTGGCACGAGCGCGGCGAACTCGACGCCGTCGGCGCTCTGCTGGATGCATGGACGAACCGGGGCTCCAGGCCCACGCGATGAGGTCTGAGTCGCGCCGTCGAAGTTCCTACAAGGCCGGCACCGCGGTTGAGCGCGTCCGTGTGGAGACCCACACAACCGCGCTGACAGAGAGAGTCGGCCTCGGAACCGATGTCTACAGCCGCGCCACCCAACCCGGCGTCCCGACCTACAGGTATATGCGTCCCGACCCCTACGATATGTGCACATGACGCAGCCCAGAGACTGCCCCTTCTGCGAGATCGCGGCCGGCCGGGGAGAGGCGAGCATCGTCCACGCCGTTGACTGGGCCCTGGCGTTCATGACGCTGCGGCCAACGCGCCCAGGCGAGCTGTTGATCGTTCCTCGAGATCACATCGACCACTTCACGGACATTCCGGACGACCTCGCGGCCCACATCATGGTCATCGCGCAGAGGATCGGGCGTCGGATGCGCGAGGAGCTGTCCCCTCTTCGCGTGGGCATGATCGTCCACGGGTTCGGCGTCGCCCACGCGCACCTGATTCTGGTGCCACAACACGATCCGACCGACATCGTCTCCGGTCGTCACGCATACGTCGAGAACGGAGAGGTGAGGTTCGACGTCGGGCGCATCTCAGCCGCATCGCGGTCCGACCTGGATGTCATGGCGAGCCGACTAAGCGGTCAGGCGACGCCGAGGACCTCGCGCTCGCGCCTCCCATAGCTGACCATGCGAAGGGCGGACCGACGACGCACCGCGGGATCAATATTGCAGAACGTCACACTATCTGTGACGATTGTCAATATGAATCCACGATCCACGGCACAAGTGCGAGCACCTGAGCTAGCCGACTGGGCGCTCGCGCACGGCCGCGGCTCCCTGACGGTCACGGAGGTAGCTGACGTGCTGGGGGTCGGCGAGGACCAGGTTCGGCGCCGTCTCCACGCTCCCACTCAACGCTCCGAGTGGGTCCAGCCGACCCGGGGACTCTGGGTGCCGGTGCCGCCTGAGTTCCGGACCTGGGGTGCACCGCCTGGGATCGAGATCATCGACATGATGATGCGCCACCGTGGCATCGGCTACTACGTCGGCTGGCTCAGCGCGGCAGCTCTGCATGGGGCGGCCCATCACGCACCACAGGTGTTCCAGGTTGCGGTAGACCGCCAGATCCGCGATCGAACCGTCGGGCGCACGCGATTCAGGTTCGCGCAGCGCGACGTTACCGCGGTTCCGACTATCACGCACCCAACTCGCGACGGATCCGCGCGAGTGTCGACGGTGGAGGCCACGATGCTCGATGTCGCGGACGACACGATACGGGCGGGCGGCATCCACAACGCGGCGACGGTGATCGTCGAACTCGCTGCACGCGAGGACTTCTCGGTTGCCGAACTCGCTCGAATGGCGCCGTCCTATCCCGCCGCGGCAGGACGACGCGTTGGCTGGATACTCGCCCGGTTCACCGACGGGGACGACCTTCAACCGCTTCAGGCAGCCGTCCGCGATCTCGTTCCCTCCGCCTCCCGGCTCGACCCTCACTCAAATGTCAGCGGCCCCGTCGACACTGACTGGATGATGTCAGTGAATCGAGCAGTGGAACCCGACATATGATCCCCGCCAACGCCATCACCGCGTGGGGTACCGACCACCCCTGGCCGACGCGCGAGCAGGTCGAGCAGGACCTTCTGCTCTCGCGCGCGATCTGTGCGATCGCTTCTGACGACTACCTCGGCCAGGAACTCGTGTTTCGCGGAGGCACTGCACTGCACAAGCTCCACCTGGAGCGCCCCTTCCGGTACAGCGAGGACCTCGACTACGTCCGCAGTTCAGCCAGCGGCATCGGCGAGTTGTGTTCCGTGCCGACCTGGACCCACTCGTCTCCACGTGGCCTGACGGTTACGACGTAGACGGGGCCGCTACCCTCGTCACCGCTCAGCTGCTCGATCGACTCGACGACTGACGCACCGGCATCAGACCCCGAGGACCTCGCGCTCGAGCCTCGCGTAGCTGGTCTCCATGCCGTCGGCCATGCCGGTGGCGAGGATCATCTCTCGCGTCTCGGCGTCGGGGTAGTTGCCGATCATCGTCAGCAGCGTGCCGCTCCCCAGCGGCGTCAGGGTCAACTCGTTGACGACGACGGGGCCGTCCATGCCGATCATCGACTCGGTCGTGACCGCGCGCACCGGGGCGAGCACCTCGAGCAGCTCGCCGGTGAACCCGAAGCTCCGCCCGTCGGCCTCGTTCTCCCACTCGTAGCGGTAGGTCTCGCCGACGGACGTGGCCACCTCGCACACCGGCATCGTCCAGCCGTCGGGGCCGAGCTGCCAGCGGCGCAGGAACTCCGGCTCGTGGTGCGCGCGCCAGACCTGCTCGACCGTGCCGCGGATGACGCGACTGATCCGGGCCTGGGTGTCGCCGAGCAGCTGCACCTCGGTGCCGTTGCCGGCGGCGAACGACGCAAGGTCGGCCAGCACGTCGTCGATCTGTCCCATCGCGGCGCGCATGCCCTCGACCATGCCCATGGCGACGAGCTTCTCGAGCTCATCCAGGGAGGCGAAGTGGGTGGTCGTGGTCATGCGGGATCCGGCGTCGGTGGGCTCGAAGGTGAACTCCATCCGCATGGTGGGCAGCTCGGTGTTCGGGTTGCCCTCGTCGTCGGCGAAGCCGTCGACCACCTCGAAGCTCTTGCCCTCGTCGACGGCGAGGAACTCCCAGTAGCCGCCGGAGCGCTCGCCGTCCGGGCCTGTCATGGCGTAGTTGGAGCGGCCGCCGACGGCGACGTCGTGCCGGGTGAAGGTGGCGGGCCACTCCGGCGGACCCCAGAAGCGCTCGATCTGGCGCGGGTCGGCGTAGGCGTCCCAGAGGCGGCGCACGGGAACGGAGAAGTCGGCGACGACGGTGAGCGTCAGGGCCTCGGGATCCTGGGTGACGGAGGTGATGGGCATGGCGGGTTCCTTTCAGGAGTCCTCGGCGAAGAGGTCGTCGAGGCGGGAGATGCGGCCGTGCCACAGCCGCGTGAAGTGGTCGAGCAGCGCTTGGGCCTTGCTGATGGTCTCGGGATTGGCCCGGACCCGTCGCTCGCGGCCGGAAGGAGTCTTCGTCACGAGACCGGCTCCTTCCAGGACCGCGACGTGCTTCTGCACCGCCGCGAAGCTCATGTCGTAGTCGGCGGCCAGGTTCGAGACCGTCACCTCCCCGACGAGGGTGCGACGCAGGATGTCGCGCCTCGTCGCGTCGGCGAGCGCCCGGAAGACCCGGTCGACCTCGCCGTCGGCGAGGGTCGTCTGGGAAACACCATCTACAACCATTTGGTTGTAGATTAGGCCGGAGTCGATGCGCTGTCAACCCTCATCGGGAATACGTGTTGGGTGGCACAGGATCTGGTGGAATGGGGTGCGCCGCGGATTCGCTGGACCCTGTCGAATCGGGACGACTCTGTTCGTCGAACAAGGAAAACCGCAAAGATCGCACACGAAGAGAGGGCGACCATGGCGAGATGCCTGTTCCGCGCGCCTCATGACGCGCGCGCTCACCAAGGATGAGGTGGATGCGGTGATCACGCGCGTCCATCGGGAAGAGTGGGCGCGGATCATCGCGGGACTCGCTCGTCGATACCGCGACCTCGATCTGGCTGAAGAGATGACCGCCGACGCGTTCGCGTCCGCCGTCGAACATTGGCCAGTTCATGGCGTTCCACCGAACCCGGCGGGATGGGTGACCACGACCGCAAACCGGAAAGCGATCGATAGGCTGCGACGTGAAGCACGGCGTGACGAGAAACATCGGGAGGCGTTCGTGTTGGACGTTCCGGAACCGCATGCTCCCACGGGCGTCGTTGAAGACGATCGGTTGCGGCTGCTGTTCACCTGCTGCCACCCTGCCCTCTCGCTCGACGCACGCGTGGCGTTGACACTTCGCATCGTCGGCGGGCTCACGGTCACAGAGATCGCTCACGCGTTCCTCGTCCAGGACACGACGATGGGGCAGCGCATCACGCGCGCCAAGGCGAAGATCAGAGCCGCTCGCGTTCCGTACCGGGTTCCTGCGGCCTGATTCGCAGACGCAACCAACTTGCAGCACCAAATCCATGCCCCGTGCAGCCCGGGCAGAATCTGATCGGAGAGCAGCCATGAGCAACCAGTACCTCGTGATCCACATGACCGACAAGACCGGCACCCAGCTGGCGCAGCACGAGGATCAGGCGATCCTCGAGCAGTGGGCTTCCGAAGGCCATGCCGCCGGACGTCTCGGCGAAGGAGCTCCTGTCGCAGGCCCCGAACAGGCGAAGTCCGTTGTTGTCCGCGACGGGAAGCCACTGATCACCGATGGCCCGTTCCCCGAGTTCAAGGAGTGGTTCGCCGGCTACGACATCATCTCAGCCGACACCATCGACGACGCCGCCGCCTACATGGCCGGCCACCCCACAGCCATCCTCGGACGCATCTACATCCTCCCCGTCGTGAAACTCCCTTGGGACAAATGACTGACCCGATCCGCATCCGACCACTCCCCTCTCTCTTCACCGGCTGCGGTATCGAGATCCGACCGACGCACAGCGCCGGCACGATCACGGCGAGCGCATGCGCCCAGATGTCGAAATCCACCCGGCGCGTTCGTAGACATACATGACAGGAAATCGCCACCGTTCGAAGGAGATTCGACTTGACCGCACCGACCTTGTACCTCTCGTTCCCGGGTAACGCCGCGCATGCGCTCGGCTTCTACCACGACGTCTTCGGAGGCGAGCTCACCCTGCACACGTTCACAGACATGGGGCGTACAGACGGACCCGCAGGCGCCATCGGCCACGGCATTCTCGCCGGTCCCGTCAGCCTGTACGGCGCTGACACCGCCGACGATGAAGCCGCCCTCTCGATGAGCGGAGTGGGCATCGCCCTGCTCGGCACCGCGGACGGCCCGACACTCACCGCTTGGTTCGATGCGTTGTCGCAGGATGGCATCGTGCTCGATGCCCTGCAAAAGCGTCCATGGGGAGCGTACGACGGTCAGGTCATTGACCAGTTCGGAATCCGCTGGCTCATCGGGTACGAAGTCCCGAAGAACTAGGACGAGCGCTGAGATGACGCTGACCGAACGGCGGGTCAGGCTGGGTCTGCGATCGAACGTTTCCAGCCACAATGACCCTCGTGCAGATGTCTCTCGGCCGCGCCTTCAACGTCTTGTGGAGCGCGAACGCTGTCTCGAATCTCGCCGACGGGCTCGCGCCCGAAGGGGGGCAGGTGCTGACGATGCTCTACCCG
>CAYVWO010000204.1:602-5395 GCA_964455495.1 uncultured Tessaracoccus sp. | reverse complement strand
CGCCGCCCTTGCGCGTGACCTTCGGCACAGGACAGCCGAAGTTGAGGTCGATGTGGTCGACGGCGTAGTCGCGGGCGAGGATCCGCGCCGCGTCGGCCATCACGTCCGGGTCGACGCCGTACAGCTGAACCGAGCGCGTGGTCTCGCCCGGGTCGAACGCCAGCATGTCCTTGGTCTTGTGATCGCCGACGACCAGCCCGCGCGACGTGATCATCTCGCACACGTACAGCCCCGCGCCCTGCTCGCGGCACAGCTGCCGATAGGCCGCGTTCGTCACGCCCGCCATTGGCGCGAGCACCACCGGCAGCTCGACGACGACGGCGTCGCGGCGGCTGGGCGCGTGCAGGCGCAGGGGCGCGTAGGCGGTCATGGCTCTCCTGGGATCGGCGACGGGTCAGTCTAGCTTCCGGCCCGTTTGACACAGATTCAACGCGCGTTGACAATGGTTCCACCACATCGTCTTGGAGGAACAAGATGTCCCTAATGCTCGGGAACGACCGGCTGTCGGTCCGGCTCACCACGTCGGACGAGCAGCCGGTCCAGGTCGAGGCCTTCTTCGGCCGTCCCACGCCGCCGACGCCGCTCGTCGAGGTCCTCGTCCTCGGCGAGGGCAGGGCCATGAACCAGACGCGCGGGCTCACCCGGACCGCCACCGGGCAGGCGCTCCGGTACGCCGGGCATCACCTCGCCGACGACGGAGCCGACGTCGTCTGGCAGCGCTCCGCCGACGGCGCGCTGGCCACCGAAACCCGCATCGCCGTCCGCGACAGCTCGCTCTCGATGCAGACGACACTCACCAACACCGGAGACGCCGACCTCATGGTGGAGTCCCTGACCGCGGGCGTCCTGCCGCTTCCGCTCGCGATGGGGAGCACCGCCGTCATCACCGGCCAGTCCTCCTGGTGCGCCGAGAACCGCTGGCGCACCGAGCCCCTCGAGGCGGCCGGCCACGTCGACTGCGGCTCCGCGCGCATGGCCGTGCCCGGCAGCGCCTCGATCTCGCGAGTCGGCCGCTCCACCTGGACCACCGACGGCCCGCTCCCCGTCGGCGCCCTCGAGGACGGCCTCGGCGGCGACAGCATCGCCTGGCAGATCGCGGGCGGCGGCGGCTGGCGCTGGGAACTCGACTCCACCGAGCCCGGCCGATTCCTGTTGGCCGCGAGCGGCCCCACCAACCTCGACCACGGGTGGAGCGCGACGCTGCGCCCCGGCGACAACCTCACCACCCCGGAGCTGATCGTCACCCGCTCCGACGCGGGCTGGGACGGCGCCATCCAGGAGCTCACCCGCCACCGCCGCGACGACGCCGCCGAGCACACCACGCCGCTGGGCCGCACCGCGCTGGTGTTCAACGACTACATGAACACCCTCATGGCCGACCCTACGGACGAGAAGCTCCTGCCGCTGATCACCGCCGCCGCCGACGCCGGAGCCGAGGTGTTCTGCATCGACGCGGGCTGGTACGACGACTCGGGCGACTGGTGGCCGAGCGTCGGCGAGTGGCTGCCCTCGACGACCCGCTTCGGCGACCTCGGCCTGCAGGGCGTCCTCGACGCCATCGCCGAGCGCGGCATGACGCCCGGCCTATGGCTGGAGCCCGAGGTGGTCGGGGTGCGCTCCCCGCTGGTCGAGCAGCTCCCGCCGTCGGCGTTCCTGCGCCGCCGCGGCCGCCCTGTCGTCGAGCACTCCCGCTACTTCCTCGACCTCCGCTCCCCGGCGGCCCGCGCGCACCTCGACGCCACCTTCGACCGCCTGATCGCGATGGGCACCGGCTTCTTCAAGCTCGACTACAACGTGACCCCCGGCGTCGGCGACGATACGGGCGGCCTCGAGGCGGGCGGCGGGCTCCAGGCCCACATCGACGCGTACTTCTCCTGGTTCGACGCGCTGCGCGAGCGCCACCCGTCGGTTGTCATCGAGAACTGCGGCTCCGGCGCCATGCGCCAGGACTGGGCGCAGGTTTCGCGGTTCGACCTCCAGTCGACCTCGGACCAGCAGGACCTCCTGCTCTACCCGCCGATCGCCGCGGGCGCGCCCATGATGCTGCTGCCTGAGCAGGCCGGCAACTGGGCCTACGCGCAGCCGGAGATGAGCGACGAGGAGATCGCCTTCGTGCACGTCACGGGCCTCTCGGGTCGGCCGTACTTCTCCGGGCACCTCGACCACATGTCCGACGCGCAGCTCGCGCTGGTCCGCGAGGCCGCCGACCTGTGGAAGGCCATCCGCGCCGACGTCGTCGAGTCCGTGCCCTTCTGGCCGACGGGGCTGCCCTCCTGGAGCGACGACGTCGTGTCCCTTGGCCTGCTCTGCCCCGACGACACGGCCTACATCGCGGTGTGGAACCGCTCCGCGGAGCCTCGCCGGATCACGCTGCGCCTCCCGCAGGCCCAGTCCGCCGCGGTGAGCCAGGCCTACCCCGCGGGTCTCGCCCAATGGGAGACCACCCCCGCCGGCGAGCCCAACACGGTCGTCGTCGAGGCACCCGCCGGGCCCGCGGCGCGGTTCCTGCGGATCGACCCGAAGTAGCCATGTCCCGCGAACGCGCGGTCCGCCGTCAGGACGTCGCCCGCCTGGCCGAGGTGAGCCCCGCGGTGGTCAGTTACGTCATCAACGGCGGGCCGCGGCCGGTCGCGGCGGCGACGCGGGCGCGCGTCGAGCGGGCCATCGCCGAGCTCGGCTACCGCCCGAACAAGATCGCAAGCGCGCTGGCACGGGGCCTGTCCCAGCAGGTGGGGCTGGTCGTCGTCGACACCACGAACCCGTTCTACGCGGAACTCGCCGCGGCCATCTACCACGAGCTGTTCCTCCGCGGGATGACGCTGATCACGGTCAGCGCGGTCCACCGGCCGAGCGACGCGCAGGCGACCGCGCTGGAGTCGCTCGCGGAGCACGACGTGCGCGCGGCGATCCTCGCCGCCGACCCGACCCCGGCCGATGTCGCCTACGCCCGGGCCAAGGGGCTTCCCCTCGTGGTGCTGAACGAGATGGCGCCCTCCGCCGGGATCAGCTCCGCGATCGTCGACTACCGATCGGCGACCATCGAGGCCGTGCGGCACCTCGCCGGTCACGGTCGCCGACGGATCGGCTTCGTCGGCAACTTCGTCCGCGATCTCCGCTACCCGGCGTGGCGCGAGGCGCTCGACGGCGCCGGCCTCACTCCCGGGCCTGCCGTCAACTGCGCCTGGACCATCGACGCCGGTTTCGAGGCGGGCCGCCGGCTCGCGGCGGAGCACCGCGGGGAGGTCGACGCGCTGTTCGTCGCCAGCGACGCGCTCGCGATGGGATGCATCGCCGGCCTCCGCGAGGCCGGGCTCGGCGTGCCCGACGACGTGGCGATCGTCGCCTTCGACGGCACCCGCTGCGGCCGCTACATCGGCCCCGGGCTGACGACGATGGCCCAGCCCATCGACCGCATCGCCGCCGACGCCGTCGAGCTCGTCTTGGACGCCGACGCCGAGCCGGGCACGCACCTCGCCTACACCGCGCAGATGGTCGTGCGCGGCTCCTGCGGCTGCTAACCGCGAATCCACCACCCGCAAAGGCTTAAGAACCATGCCCCATCTCACCGTGCCCACGCCCGACTCGATCCACGTGCAGACCGACGGCGGTTGGATCGACCCCA
Source organism: uncultured Tessaracoccus sp. (assembly GCA_964455495.1). Lineage (GTDB taxonomy): Bacteria > Actinomycetota > Actinomycetes > Propionibacteriales > Propionibacteriaceae > Arachnia. The sequence continues at coordinate 1,773 of CAYVWO010000204.1, read as the reverse complement.
ACACCGCGGGCGTCCGCGTCTCCGCGACCGGAGAGAGTGGCCGGCTGCGCGTCGGTGTCGCCGCCACCGGCGAGGTCTCCCGTGTCAGACTCCGCTGGCGCCGCCCCGCGCCCCGACGGGTTGCCGTTCTCGGCGACGCCTGGGAGCGCTCCTACGGTGAGCTGGAGTGGCGCGGGCTCCGAGCCGAGACCGTGCTGCCGTGGACGGCCCTCGTATTCGACCGCGACACCGAGACCACCACCGGGTACGGGGTCGAGGTCCGCGGCGGCGCGTTCGCCTACTGGCAAGTAGACGGCGAGGGCGTCTCGCTGGTCTTCGATGTCAAGTGCGGCGGCGCCCCCGTGCGTCCCGGAGATCGCGAGATCCACGCGGGTACGGTGGTCTGGGCCCAGTCCGCGCTGCCCCCGTTCGCCGCGCAGCAGGAGCTGTATGCCGCGCTCTGCTCGGACCCACTCCCGGTCGGGCCGCTCGTCGGCGCCAACAACTGGTACTACGCCTACGGCAAGGGTTTCGGCCAGCAGGCCGTCGTCCGCGATGCCCGCACGGTCGCCGAGCTGGTGGGCGATCACCCGGTTCGCCCCTTCGGGGTGATCGATGACGGCTGGTCGCCCGACGGCACCGCCGACGGAGCCGAGGCCTCCGGCGGCCCGTGGGATCGTGGCCGTCCTGCCGAGTTCCCGGACCTGGCTGAGGCCGCTGCTGCGATTCGCGCCGAGGGGGTGCGCCCCGGCATCTGGTATCGGCCGCTGCTGCGCCGCGACGACTGGGTGGACGGCCGCTTGCGCCCCAGCCACGGCGGCATCGCGCTGGACCCGTCGTCTTCTAGGGTGCTCGCCCTCGTCGGCGACGACATCGCCCGCCTCCGGGCCTGGGGATTCGACCTCGTCAAACACGACTTCTCGACCTATGAGGTGCTCGGCCAATGGGGCCCGACGATGGGTGCGCGCCCTAACACCGGCCCCGCCCTTCAGGACCGCTCGATGACCACCGCCGAGGCCCTAGTCGGGTTCTACCGACGCCTGCTCGGCCGCGCCGACGGCGCCCTGATCCTGGGCTGCAACGTCGTCGGGCATCTCGCCGCGGGCCTGGTGCATGCGAACCGCATCGGCGACGACACGTCGGGCCGCGAGTGGGACCGCACCCGCCGCGTCGGGGTCAACACCCTGGCCTT
>CAYVWO010000204.1:0-592 GCA_964455495.1 uncultured Tessaracoccus sp. | reverse complement strand
CGGCTTCCGGGCACCCCAGCACGACGCCTTCTTCGCCGTCGACGCCGACTGCGTGCCGAGCACGAGCCGCACGCCCTGGGAGAAGAACAGGCAGTTCCTCGACCTCGTTGCCCGTTCGGGCACCGCCCTGTTCGTGTCCGTGGACCCGGCCACCCGCACCGATCGGGTCGACGCCGACCTGTCCGCGGCGCTCCGGCTCGCCCTGGACGGCGGCGAGCCCAGCGGCATTGAGCCTCTCGACTGGACCGACACCCCAACTCCTCGCCGCTGGCGCGCAGGAGACGCCGAGGTCGAGTACCGCTGGGAAGAGGACGCTGGCGCCGAGGCGACCGAGCCCGATCGCGACGGCACTGGCGACTGACGCGCACAATGCTGGCTATATGACCAGCTCTGCGTCATATGGCGAGGGCTGGCTGTATGGCCAGCATTGTGCGCGAAGGTCCCGGGAGCTATCGCTCCCGGGACCTCTATCACCGCATTGCTTCCGACCCGACGGCTCAGCTAGCGCCTCGCCGTCGGCTCAGCCGCTGCGTCACTTGAACAGCGCGTTGACCTGCTCGTTCGCTGCGGTCAGGGAACTGGTCGGAGTGCC
>CAYVWO010000203.1:0-5449 GCA_964455495.1 uncultured Tessaracoccus sp. | reverse complement strand
GGAGAACCTGCCTCGCCATCCACTGTACGCCGGGGTCGGCGTTCACGGAACCCTCCGGCTCCCGCGTCGCCGCGCGCACCTCTCTGTATGAGTGAGAGGACCCGACGATGACGACCTTGAGCCAGGTAATCCAGGACGAGCGCACAGCACGGATGGCGCTGTCGATGCTCGTCGAACCGGATGATGCCGTGACCGGCCGCCTCCTGGGCGAGCTCGGTGCGCTTGAGCTTTTTCGGCTCGTCGAGGGTGAAGACGCGGTGCCGGGGCTCAGTGCCGTTGACGCTCAGGTGTGGCGTGCCGAGTTCACGCGCTCAGACGCTCGGACGCTCAAGCAGCACATCGTCGAAACCGAGCGCGCAGGTATCGGCACGCTGATCCCCGGTGACAAGGACTGGCCATCCGCACTCGACGACCTTGGCGACCGGCGGCCATACGTCCTGTGGACTCGTGGCACGACATCGTTCCTCGCGCGACCAGTCGATGACCGGGTCACGATCACCGGCGCGAGGGCCGCCACCTCCTACGGTGAGCATGTAGCCGGGCAGCTTGCCTCCGACCTCGCCAGCGCTGAGCGGATCGTCGTGGCCGGCGGTGCGTATGGCATCGAAGGTGCCGCCCACCGAGCGGCCCTCGCGTCAGGTGGCGACACGATCGTGGTCATGGCGAACGGCGTTGATCGTCCCTATCCGATGGGTCACCGTGAACTGCTTGAGCGGGTGGCCGACCTCGGCCTCATGGTCAGCGAGGTTCCACCTGGCGCAGTGCCGACGCGCCATCGCTTCATTGCTCGGACGCGGCTCATGGCTGCGCTCTCCGCAGCGACCGTCGTGGTTGAAGCCGGTGCTCGATCCGGTTCAATGGCCGTTGCCCGGCGCGCGCACGAACTCGGCCGCACCGTCGGCGCCGTTCCCGGTCCAGTGACCAGCGCAACAAGCGTCGGCCCCAATCTCTTGCTTGCACAGAGACTCGCTCATGTTGTCGTGCATGCGGGTGATCTGACGCGCCCGCGCCAACCGACGGAGACGAGATCGCTCAGTCACGAGAGCGGGCAGGTCTTCACAGCATCCGATCCCCAGGCTCCCATGTCACGCGACTCGGCGCGCAGCCATCAGGGCTCCCGGTCAACGTTGTCGAGGTGAAAGTCCGCGTTCATGCTCACCGCAGGATCGGGTCTCGCTGTCAGACCTCGATCACTGCGGCCACCTGCTGGTAGACCGGTGTCCAGAGGTCGACTTCCACCTCGGGTGCCTCAATGCTGACGACGAGCGAGTAGTTGACACCTTTGTCGCTTTGATCCATCTTCGGCCGGTTCTTCCACCAACCTGCGACGGGGTACACAACGACAGCCTCTTTGGCCGCGAGGTCAGCAGCCGACCCCGACCAAATATCGGTGTGAAGCGATCCGGCCGAAGTCTGCTGGTCACGTCCGAAAAGCCAACCGCTCTCGGTATTGAGAGCCAGTGGCTTCTCACCTTCCTCGCGTGCCTGCTTATTGACGCGCTGGCGGAACGCGTCAAGGTTGTCCTCGGGTCGTTTCATCGCGAAGCGCAACCCATGAGAGGGATAGACGTATCGGCCCGTCCAGCCGCGACTCGATGGGTTTGGTTCTACAAAGTACGAGAGGGTGACGCGCAGCCGAACTCCGATCTCTCCGAGCGCGGACAACTCGTCGATGGGCCACGGCAAGCGATGCAAGTTCATCTCGCGCGCTTTCCCGCTGCTGGAATTGCCGTCGCGCTCATATGGATGGATGACCGCCTCGTCCACCAGTGTCAGCGCGTTGGTTGCGCTGCGGGTGGCGCGTTCCAGGCTGGGCACGCCCATCCCGTAGCGACGAAGCAAGTTGACCGCTGCTCCCTTTGTACTCGCGGCAGTGATTCGCGCTTGCATCGCGTCAGTCCACTCGGCGGAGTGGACGATTAGGGCGCGGACCGTCTCGAGCCTCAAGTGAGGGTAGGCGGCCCGGATGTCAGCTGCGATTGCCGAGACCTGGGCCGTGGCCGCCGAGGTATCCCGGGTGGTCGTAAAGAAGCCCTCGCCAGGATGTTGAAGACGAGTGGTGAGGATCGCGAGGTTTTCAGGTGTGTCTACCCCTGAGCCGTCAGGGGTCCGAGCAAGGTTCCCACCAGGTGCGACAACATCCGGCTTGAACGGCCACCGCTTCTGGTCAAAGGAAACCGAAGTTCGACTGGTGGGCGATAGCTCACCACGGGCAGCGATCGGCACGTATCCTGCGAAGACGTCAGGGGCGTGATCCATCGCGTCATGCTCCGCGTAGGCTCCAACCGCGAGCGCGTTCCACGACTGTGCCGGGTCTTCGACTCCTTCCGCATCGCTACGATCAAGGTGATTGTCCTCGGCGCGCACGTCACGGATGTTGCCAGCGGAAACGACAAAGAGTCGGGGCGTCGGCTCCTCGTCTCGGTTCAGGTAGGTGAACTTGGGGACGCTGTCATCAATCGCACGGCCGAAGGTCAGGGCATCGAGCGTGGCCGACCACGCTGTCGGACGCCCGGACTCCTGCATCGGACGGTCTTCGACACGATGCCCTGGGTTCGGCGCAGCGGCAGGTGCAGTGATCGCCAGCATGAACACCCGGGCCCGATTCAGTGCTGAAATCTCGGGCTGATCGATCGCTCTCGCTGTCACGGCCCCGTACACATCGGGATCGTTGTCCCCAGTGTCAGGGAGCAGTTTCACTGATTCGAGCCGATGTTCCAGACGGATGCGGTGCTGAGCGCCGACTGCGGCTTGCAGGTCTCCATAGAGCGCAAGTCCTGCCATCTCGGTGCCGTGTGCGTGGATCGCCACATCTTTGCGCCAACTTGGCTCAACCGCGTGAAGATCGTCGGCTGCGAGTGAGTCTTCCAGTAGCGGGTGCCCGGCCTGCACGCCACGGTCGAGGAGGCACACCACGGGCGCGTCGGTTCCAGCGTGCTCGACGCGAGATTGCAGCTCGCGCACCCAGTCGCGTTGTTCGAAAGCAGATAACCCTGGAAGGAACGAGGCTACTTCGTGAGGGCGACGCAGCTCGGCGATGTCGTCGATGCTCCGGAAGGTCATCGCGAGTTGTTCGCTCGTGGCGCGGATGAGCACGACCGTTCGGTCACCAAACCCGAGGTAGTGGTCGCTCACCGGGAGGTTATGCAACTGGGCGTACGCCGTCAGTCGGGCGTACTCCTGGCCATCAATGACTCTGAGCCATAGTTCCCACCAGCGGGATTCGGTGGGGTTGGTCGGGTACTCGTCAGCAGGGTCCGTCCACAGCTCTCGGATCGTTGCGCGACGGATCGAGGCGATACCTTCGATAAGGGCTGCATGCTTCGGCTTCCCTTCCACGACTTCGGCAGTCTCGACGTACTGCTCAAGCTTCTTGAGGAAGAACTCCTTCTGCCCTTCTGGGATGAATACGGTCGCGTTTGCGACCTCACCTGCGGGGGTCGATTCTTGTTGGACAGCGACAAGCTCTGGCTGGGCGCCAGGCCGACGCGACTCCAAGCTCTCGAATATCAAGTCGAGACCGGGAAAGGAGGCGAAGGTGAGGTATGTGCCCGTGGTTTCAGGCTCATCTACAGGGCGCGCCCAGGCGGCCTCGAACTCTTGAGTCAGGCGCTTCCCGTGCTCGCTCCGGCTCCCGCTAAAGCCACCGCCTCGGCTCGTCACCGGCGTCGTGATAGGCGTGAAGGACTCAGACGCGGGCGGCGTGGGCACCAGGATGTGCGGACGGTCTCGCTCAGCCATCTTCGCTAGTTTGCCCCGTCAGTCCGCCGCTTGGGGCGGGGACGTTCTTCCAAAGCGATGACAACATCATCGGTTCGCACTTGGGTGCGTTCACCAAGGACGGTTCGCTTAGCGGCGTTCTCGGCTGCGGTCGCGATCTCAGCGTGGCTCAGACCACGAGCTGCCGGGATGATTCTTGTCCAGCTCAGGTTGTAGATCTGGAAGGACGCGAGCCGGTTCTTGATGACCGACTCCACTGCTGCGTCGTCTGGCAGAGCGAAGTCCATCACGGTGTCAAATCTGCGGAACAGCGCGTTGTCCAACAGACTTGGGTGGTTTGTTGCAGCGATGATGACGCTGTCTGATGTGTCCTCTTCGAGGAACTGTAGGAACGAGTTGAGTACTCGGCGAATCTCTCCTACGTCGTTCTGTGCGGCGCGGTCGCCACCGAGAGCGTCCACCTCATCGAAAAGGTAGACGCCACGAGTCTCGGCGAGCGCATCGAATACGAGACGTAGTTTCGCGGCGGTCTCTCCCATGAACTTCGTCAGCACCGTGTCCAGTCTGATCGAGAACAGCGGAAGTCCGAGTTCGCCGGCGATCACACGCGCTGTGGATGTCTTCCCGGTGCCTGGCGGCCCCGTGAGTAAAAGCCGCCGGGCAGGAGTCAGGCCATGTCGTGCCAGCGCGTCACGCTGCCTCTGTTCCAGCAGTACGTGCGTCAGTCGTTCGTGGAGATTGTCCGTGAGCACGAGGTCACTCAGTCTGGCCTCGGGGTACGAGACGTTCAGCAGCGCCCCGAGCTCACCCTTCGGCTGAGCGAACGGAACCACGGGGGCGATGCGGGCTCGTTGGCCAGATCGCTCACGGAGGTCGTTGACGAGGTCGCGAAGCTCCTGAGCGAACTTTGACTGTCCGGCGCGTGCGGCCTTGGCCGCGACCTGCATCGCCACAGCGTAAAACTGCGGGTCGTCGCCGTCGGCGTGGCTCTTCACGAGCGCCTTGACCTGATCGTTGGTCGCCATCAGGGGACCTCCTCTCAGTGGCACGCCTCCAAAGCCGGGTGGTGATCCTCTAAGCGTACCGGTAGCGGCCTCTCGCTGCTGGAGCACCTGCCGCGAGAGACGAGGTCGTGCCAGATGCTCCCTCCGCCCACGACACGGGTCAGCTCGAAGCAGGTGGACGACAGCATCCTCCGCAGATCGCCCGCCTGCCACAGGACTTACAGCGAGCGACCGAGCGATCTGTGCTCGACCGGCCGGGGCCTGCTACGTCCTGTGCGCGTACCGGCAACTTCGGTTGCCTGCGTGAGCGCGGATCGCGCCCTCGCGGCGTCGATCTTCTGGGCGGCCGACTCGGGTGGGGCGCCGAGGGGTGCATCGTCGATGACGCGGTAGCGGTCTCGGTAGGCGGCTACCACGCGTGCGGACTTGCGCCAGGTCGCGGCTCGTCGTCGGTCGTTCGGTTGCGCTCCAAGAGCCTTCGTCCACGGCACGCTCTCGGTCAGCGCGCCGTCGAGTACGGCGTCGGCGCGCGCCTCGATCAGCTCCTCTCGCTCGTCGAGGGCCGCCCGCATCTCGGCGTCGATGATGCCGTGCGCTTGCGGGATGAGGCCGGCGATGAGGCGCGCTGGCTTGCGAGTCCTGCCCGAGCCTGCGGGGCGGGCGGTCGCCCGCTCGACCCGGTAGTGGAGGACGGCGGCGATGTCGTCCGCGTCGCTGAATCCGCG
>CAYVWO010000202.1:0-5453 GCA_964455495.1 uncultured Tessaracoccus sp. | reverse complement strand
CCGACCGGGCGGGCGAGCCGACCCTTCCCGTTCGGCGAGTACGGCACGAGGCCAACGCCCATGTCCCGGCACACCTCCATCAGCTCGGGCTCGTCCTGCCTGCGCAGCAGGTTGTACTGGTTCTGCATCGAGACGAACCGCGTCCAGCCGCCGAGGTCGGCGGCGTGCTGGAGCTTCGCGAACTGCCACCCGTACATCGACGACGCTCCGATGTAGCGCACCTTCCCGGCCTTGATGACGTCGTGCAGCGCCTCCATGGTCTCCTCGACCGGCGTGTCGTCGTCGAAGCGGTGGATCTGATACAGGTCGATGTAGTCGGTGCCCAACCGCCGCAGCGACGCGTCGACCTGCTCGAGGATCGCCTTCCGGGAGAGGCCCTCGCCCCCGGGGCCGTCGTGCATCCTGCCCCGCACCTTGGTGGCGAGCACGATGTCCTCCCGGCGGGAGTAGGTCTCGATGGCGCGGCCGACGAACTCCTCCGAGGTGCCCGCCTGGTAGACGTTCGCGGTGTCCCAGAACGTGATGCCCAACTCGACCGCCTGGCGGAAGAAGGGCCCGGCCTGGTCCTCGGGCAGCGCCCACCGGTGCGCCCCGGGTACCTTCGCGTCGCCGTAGCTCATGCAGCCCAGCGCGAGCCTGCTGATCCGCAGCCCGGTGCCGCCCAGACGTGTGTATTCCATGGTGCCCTCTCCTTGCCAGCATCGTTCGCAGACGACGCTAGCCCACCCGCCGGGGCCGAGCCAGGCCCTGCCAGTCCATGGCTTGGACACCCGCGCCTCAGCCGACGACGGAGCGCTCGGCCGCGAGGTGGAGCGCGGCCTCGACCATCGCCTGGATGCCGACGGCGACGTCGCCCAGGCCGACGGACTCGTCCGGATGGTGGCTGATCCCGCCGGGGTTGCGGAGGAACAGCATGCCGACATCGGTGACCGCCGCGATCGCCATGGCGTCGTGGCCGGCGCGGCTGAAGATGGTCGCCGGGTCGTCGGCGCCGGCGGGGACGGTCGCGAGGATGCCCTCGCGCACGACGTCCTGCAGCAGCGGGGCGCAGAACACCGCGGGCGCCGCGTGCAGGTCCCGGGCGGTCCAGCGCAGGCCGCGGCGGCCCATGATCGCGTCGAGCTCGAGCGAGATGGCGTCCCACACGCGGTCGCGGGGACCGTCGAACTCCCCGCGCAGGTCGAGGCTGAGCCGCGCCTCCCCGGGGACGATGTTGACGGCGCCCGGGTAGGTCTCCAGCCGGCCGACGGTGCCGATGATGTGGTGCTCGGCCCGGCAGATCCGCTCCACCGCGAGCGCCGCCTCGCTGGCGCCGAGGAGGGCGTCGTGCCGGTCCTCGTAGCGGGTGCCGCCCGCGTGCCGCGCCTCGCCCTCGACCGTGATCTGGAACCGTCTCGCGCTGGCGATCGAGGTGACGACGGCGAGCGACTCGCCGCGCCGGTCCAGCTCGGGGCCCTGTTCGATGTGGGCCTCCAGGTAGCCGACGAGCCGGTCGGGCCGGTAGGCGGCCTCGCCGATGCGGCCGGGGTCGAGGCCGAAGTCCAGCGAGGCCTCCCGCAGCGTCACGCCGTTGGCGTCGGTGAGGCCCCACCACTCGTCGCGCCAGGTGCCGGCGACCGCCGCCGATCCCAGCAGCGCCGTGCCGAACCGCGTTCCCTCCTCGTCGGAGAAGGCGATCACCTCGACGGCGAACGGCAGCGCGGTCCGCGGCGCGCCGTCGCCGGGCACCCGCAGCAGCCGCGCCACCTCAAGCGCCATCAGCACCCCGACGATGCCGTCGTAGCGCCCGGCGTCGAGCACGGTGTCGAGGTGCGACCCGAGCAGCAGCGACGGCGCCTCGGGGTCGCCGTCCGACGGCGGCATCCGCCCCACCTGGTTGCCCGCGGCGTCCTGGCGCGTGGCCATGCCGATCTCGCGCATCCACTCGGCCACCAGCCGGTTCACCCGCGCGTGCTCGGGGGAGAGGTACACCCGCTCGATCCCGGCGCCCGGGGTCGCGGTGACGCGCGCCAACTCGTCGCAGCGCGCCATGACGCGGCGCGCGGCGGCCAGGAACCGGTCCGGCTCGACGCCGGCGAGCCGAGGCCCCACGCGGTCAGGCCCCCCGGTACAGGTCGGCCGCCGCCTCGACGCCACCCCCGCTCGGCACGGCGACGCCGAAGCGCCGGAGCACCGCCTCGAGTGCGGCCAGAGTGCTGAGCACCGCGTCGCGCCGGGCGTTGTAGCCCATGGTGCCGATCCGCCAGACCCGGCCGTGCAGCGGGCCGAACGAGGTGCCGATCTCGATGCCGAAGTCCTCCAGCAGGGCCGCGCGGGCCGCGTCGCCGGGCACGCCGTCGGGGATCTCCACCGCGACGACGTTGTTCATCTTGTGCGCGAGGTCGCCGAACACGCCCAGCCCCAGGGCCTGGACGCCGGCGAGCATCGCCTCACCGGCCAGGCGGTGGCGGGCGATGACGGCGTCGCGTCCCTCCTCGAGCAGCAGCCGGGCGCACTCCCGCGCGCCGTACAGCATGGACGTGGCCTCGGTGTGGTGGTTCAGCCGTCGGGGGCCCCAGTAGTCGAGGATCATGCCCAGGTCGAAGTAGTTGGAGCGCACGAAGTCCGCCGACGACGCGTCGCCCGCCTCGCGGATGCCCGCCTCGACCCGGCCGCGGGACCGGATCACCTCGACGGCGCGCTCCGACAGCGTGACGGGGGAGGAGCCCGACGGCCCGCCCAGGCACTTCTGGAGGCCGGCGGTCGCGGCGTCCAGGCCCCAGGCGTCGGCCTCGAACGCGTTGCCGCCGAGCGAGGCCGTGGCGTCGGTGTAGAACAGCACGCCGTGCTTGGCGCAGACGGCGCCCACCTCGTCGAGCGGCTGGTTCATCGTGGTGGACGTGTCGCCCTGCACGAGCGCGAGCAGCGCCGGCCTCACCCGGACGATGGCCTCCTCGATGGTGGAGACCGGGAACACCTGTCCCCACTCGGCCTCGATGATGTGCACCTCGGCCATGGCGCGCTCGGCGATCTCGGCCAGCAGGTGCCCGAACCGCCCGAACACCGGGACCAGCACCCTGTCGCCGGGGCGGACCAGCGAGACCAGCGCCGCCTCGATCCCGGCGCGCGAGGTGCCGTCGACCAGCAGCGTCGCCTCGTTCGAGGTGTTCCAGACGCCGCGGTACAGCTCCTGGGTCTCGGCCATGGTCGCCGTCATGAACGGGTCGTACTGCCCGACGAGCGGCGCGGCCAGGGCGCGCAGCACGCTCGGGTAGGCCGAGATGGGGCCGGGGCCCATCAGCAGGCGGTGCGGCGGGTCGATGGGGCCGGGGAGGGCCATGGGAACGGGTCCTTTCGTGGGGGTCATGCGAGGGCGCGCTCCAGGCGTCGGGCCGCGCGGACGAGCGCGATGTCGGTCCCCTCGCCCGAGGTGAGGCACACCCCGACCGGCGCCGAGCCGAGCAGCGACCCGACGCGGAGCAACGGGGCCGAGAGCGAGGGCAGGCCGCCGATCGCGGCTGGCGTCGTCATCCGCAGGGTGTCGGCGCGGACGGCGTCGACATGCGCGCCGTCGCGGGTGCGCATCGGCGCGGGGCCGGGCACCGTGGGCATGATGAGGATCGCGTCCTGCACGCGGGCGCGCATCTCGCCCTGCAGCTGGCCCACCGCCGCGCGGGCCGCCGCCTCCTGCTCCGCCGTGATGAGCTCCGCCTGACGGAAGCGCTCGGTCACGGACGGTCCCAAGGCGCCGGGATGCGCGCGGACCCAGTCGCCGTTGTTGCGCCACGCCTCGGCGCCCTGCACGACGCGGAACGGGTCGAGGTAGCGGTCGAGCGGGCCGATGCTCACCGCCCCGATCGAGGGCGCGTCGGGCGAGGAGGCCAGCTGCGCGAGGAGCGCCTCGAACGAGCGGCGCGTCTCCGGCTCGGCGGCGGCGACGGACTCCTCCACCACGAGGAGGCGCCAGGGAAGGTCGTCGGAGGGGGGGCCGTAGGGGCTCTCGGTCGACTCCGAGCCCTCGTAGCCCAGGCACCAGTCGGCGATGCGTTGCAGCGTGGCGGCGTCGCGCGTCAGCCAGCCGACGGTGTCGAACGACTGCGCCAGCGGCACCAGCCCCTGCCGAGGCACGAGGCCGTGCGTCGTCCGCAGCCCCCAGAGGCCCTGATAGGACGCGGGCACCCGGATGGAGCCCGCGGTGTCGGTGGCCAGCCCGACCTCGGCCTGGCCGGTCGCGACGGCGGAGGCGGGTCCGCTCGACGACCCGCCGGGGAGCGCGCCCGGCACCGCGCCGTTGGGCGGCGTGCCGTAATGCGGGTTGTCGCCGGCGATGCTGTAGGCGAACTCGTCGGTGCGCGCGACGCCGCGGAGCGTCGCCCCGCCGTTCAGCAGGTCGGCGACCGCCGGCGCGGTGGTGGCCTCGGGGCGCGCCCCCGCCAGGTAGGCGGGGTTGCCCGCCCCGATCCTTCGGCCCTTGATGGCGAAGAGGTCCTTGACGGCGACGGTGAGGCCGCGCAGCGGGCCGTCCGGGGCGCCGTGCAGGAAGGGGTCGCCGACGTTGCGCCACACCGAGCGGTCCAGCGGCTGCGCGCGCGGCGTGACGTGCGCGACCGTGATCAGCCAGCGGCCGTCGATCCGCTGCCAGAGCTGCGTCTGGAGCCCGGTCCCGCCGCTCGCGTAGCGCGAGACGGACACCAGCATCGCCGCGTCGTCGCCCAGTGGCCGGTACTCGACGCGCTCGATCGTGCGCGGAGGCACCCCGCCCCGGGCGCCGCGGAAGGCGGAGATGGCCTCGTGGCCGACGAGCAGCCCCGCGTGGACCCCGCACACCACGTCGACGACCTGCGAGATGTCGAAGTCGGTGGCGGCGCTGAGGTAGGCGTAGGCGAGGTGCTCGTCAAGGCCCCAGCGCGCCCGGATCAGGGAGATCGCCGAGCGGACGCAGGCCCGCATCGCCTCGTTCAGGTCGACGTCGAGGCCCGTCGGGATCAGGTAGCCCCCGGCCCGGGCCAGCGGTCCCTTGACCTCGCCGAACGCGGCGACGGCGTCGTTGAGCCCCACGACGTCGAAGCGGAGCGTTGCGCGCAGCGAGGCCTCGAGCGCGGTGAGCGCCACCTCGCCGTCGCCCTGGGCGAAGTGCGGATCGCCGACGTAGGCCAGCGCGCCCGGGACCTGCACCGGGAGGTAGAGGACGGAGCCCTCCACCAGGAGGTTGATGTCGATGTTGCCGCCGTGCGAGCCCGGGGGCACCGAGTGCGGACGGTCGTCGGAGTTGACGGCCACCCCCATTATGCCGAGGAACGGCGCGAGCGGGAACTCGACGCACCGCTCCCCGCCGTCGACGACCGGGAGCCGCCCCACGAGCCCGCCGACGCGCTCCTCGATCGGGCAGAACACGCTCACGGTCCGCGACCGCCGCGGGAGCTCCCCGGGGAGCGCGCCGCGGCCGTGCCGGTTCGAGATCACGCCATAGGGCA
>CAYVWO010000201.1:0-5472 GCA_964455495.1 uncultured Tessaracoccus sp. | reverse complement strand
GGCGGCGGGCGCCGTCGATCAGCAGGGCGGGCGGGGCGGAGACGAAGCCGCGGTCGTCCACCGTGACCCCGGTCCCGTCGCCGGCGAGGACCGCCATCCGGCGGAGGTCCGCGAACAGGGTGGCGGGCAGGGGCGCGGTCAGATGGCCGGGCCACGGACGGTCCGCGGCCAGCGGCAGCACGGCCCGCTCACCCCACGGGACGAGAACCTGGCGCTCGGCCAGCCTCCGGCCACCGCCGACCACAGCGGTCGCCACGCCGTCGGCGCCCAGCATCGCCTGCACCCGGGAGAGGGCGTGGTGCACCCGCTCGTCCGCTCCCGAGCCGAACAGCGTCGGCCGGTGGTGCACGGCGTCGTCCACCGCGACCGGCTCGAGCCGCACCCGCACCACGCCGCTGTCGATCTGGACCCCGGCGGCGGCCTGGAGCTGCCACCGCACCCGGTCGACGACGGCGGCCGCGTCGAAGGCGGCCGGGTGCAGCCACACACGCTCCGCGCGCTCGCCCTCCTCAGCGGTGAGGATCACCCGCAGCTCGGTGCACACCAGGTGATGCGCGGCCAACCCGGCGACGAACGCGTCCGCCGTCTCCCGCGTCGCGAACGCGACCTGCTCGACCAGTTCCAGGGCCGGGGAGAACTCCACCTGGCGCTCCAGGTCGACGGGAGGGGTGCGCGGCAGCACGGCGCGCGGGTCTCGGCCGGCGGCCAGGGCGTGCAGCCGAAGGCCGCGCTCGCCGAAGCGATCGCGGACGAGGGCCTCGTCGAGGGCCGCGAAGTCTCCAAGAGTGCGGACGCCGAGCCGGGGCAGCAGGGCGTCCAGCTCGGCCTCGCCCAGCCGGTTCACCGGAAGCGGAGCGAGGAACGAGGCCGCCTCTCCCGGGGGCACGACCCGGATCTGCTCGGGGTCGTAGGCGGCCTGTTCCGCGGCGAACATCCCGTCGGCCACCCCGGCCTTGACGACGCCGGCCCCCGTCATCGCCTCCAGCAGCCGGGCGGCGGCGGGCCGCTCGCCGCCGTAGTACCGGGCGGGTCCCCGCATCCGGAGCGCCACGAGCCCTGGCCGGATCACCTGGATCCCCGGGCTCACCTCCTCGAGCCGGTCCAGCAACGGCGCGAACACGCGGTGATCCCGGTCTGCGTCGACGGGCGCCACGACCAGCCCGGGGCACCGCACCTGAGCCTCCCGCCGTCGCTGCCCGCGGCGCACCCCCTCAGCCTGCGCGGCCGCCGAGCAGGAGACGACGCGGTTGGCCTCGAACAGGGCCACGGGCTCCTCCTCGCCACGGCCCTCGGCGCGGGCCCACGCCGTCGCCGGCCACTCGGGAAACCAGAGCACGCCGCAGCGGGGCGGCTGCGGCGTAGTCGGGGCACTCACCCCACTGCCCTCAACGTGGCGCGGGTGGTCGTTGCCGTCGTTGCCGCCGGGCCCAATTGCCCGTCTGGCCCGGGCAGCAGCAACCGGGCGCTGCGGGGGCGGGGCATCCGCTTGGAGGTGATGGTGAGGGTCACCTCCCGCTGCGTCAAGTTGCCGTACCCGTCGCCGACCCCGGACCACAGCGGCTCCTCCACCCGCAGCACCGCCTCCGCCCGCGGCCACTCACCAACGACGAGCAGGGTCGCTTCCCTGTCCCGCAACCGGGATGCCAGCCGGGCCGCGTCGGCAGGGGCCACCGCGCCGCCCGGGCGAACGGCCACCACGCCCAGCACCTCGGCCAGCGCCGCGACGGCGGACAGCCACCGTCGGCCGGGTTCCGGGACCAGCACCAGCCGGTCAAGCACCACTCCGGCCTGCTGCGCAGCCTCAACCCCCAGCTCCGGCATGCCCACCACGCCGCACCACGTGCCCGCGCGGGAGGGGACGGCCAGCAGGGCGTGTACGAGTGCACCGGCGCCGGCCAGCGCGTAGGCAGACCCCGGCCGGAGCCCCGAATCCGGCAGCAGCCCCGCCAGCTCCGGGGGTACCGCGAACACCCTCGACGGCGCTCGCCGCTCAGCCTTCTCGTCCACCTGGGCGCGCAGCTGACGCATCAGCTCCGATGCGGGAGACGCTGCGCGAAGAGGCGAGAGAGACACCCTCTAATATTCGAATACCCGTTCGAACATGTCAAGGGGGCGCGCCGCCGATCCGCGCCGCGACGAGAACCGTCAGGAGCGGCCCATGGCGGCCGACGTCGGGCAGCGGAACGAGCGAGAGGCGCTGAGGCCGACCTCGTTCATGTATCGGATCACGATCACCCAGGCCTCGCGAAGGGAGGTCTCGGTGTAAGGAACGCCGTGGGCGCGGCAGTGGGCAAGAACCAGCTGACGGGCACGGAACAGGTGGGGACGCGGCATGCTCGGGAACAGGTGATGCTCGATCTGGTAGTTGAGCCCTCCCATGAGCGCGGTCATCCACCATCCGCCGGCCACGTTGCGCGAGGTCAGCACCTGCTTGTCGAGGAAGTCGAGCTTGTGGTCTCGCGGGACGATCGGCATGCCGACGTGGTTCGGCGCGAAGCTGCCGCCCATGTAGACGCCGAACACGGCAAGCTGGACGCCGAGGAAGGCGAAGGCCATGCCGACAGGAAGCAGCCAGAACAGCAGGCCGAGGTAGAGGGCGAAGCGCCCGCCGATCAGGGCCATCTCCAGCGCGCGGCCCTTGACCGGCTTGCGGGAGAACAGGCTGCGGATGGAGACCTGATGCATGTCGAGACCTGCGAGCAGGAGGAGGGGGAGGAAGAACCACCCCTGGCGCCGGATGATCCAGGCCCGGAATCCCTTGCTGGACGCGGCGTCCTCGGGCGTGAAGGCGAGGGTGCCGAGGTCGATGTCGGGGTCCTTGCCGACCTTGTTCGGGTTGCCATGGTGGCGGGTGTGCTTATTCATCCACCACGAGTAGCTCATGCCGACGAAGAACGTGGCGAGCAGCCTGCCGAAGCGATCGTTCGCGGGGCCGGAGTCCAATACCTGACGGTGCGAGGCCTCGTGGCCGAGGAACGCGAACTGGGTGAAGATGATGCCGAGCGCCGCAGCGATCAGCAGCTGGAACCAGGAGGCCCCCAAGAGCAGGACGCCGGCAATGGCCCCGGCTAGCGCGAGCACCAACCCGCCGAAGAGCGCGAAGTAGAACACCCGGGTGCGGCGGTTGAGCCCCTCAGCGCGCACGGACTGGGCGAGTTCGGTGAAGCTGCGGGTTCGTTCGGTGAGTTCGGCGCGGATGCGGGTTCGACGCTCGGCGCCCGGCGAGATGGTGCTTGTGGTCAAGGGAAGCTCATTTCCACCGGTCCGCAATAGAAGACCCCGGGTGGCCGCTCCTGAACTGGTGGCCCAAGGGTATGCGACAAGCGCAACCTTTCGGGCAGAAATGGAGAACCGTGGTCATTATGGTCACGCGGACAGCCAGCGGCTGGCACGCAAGTGGCACACGAACGGGCCATTCGGGACGCACGGACCCACGAAACCCCTAGTCACACTGCGTCTGACTAGGGGGTCACTCGATCAGAGTGGCCCGGGACCGTGCGTGCGCTGGCTCGGCGTGCTGGGCTGTTCTCGTCTGAGGCGGGACGCCGCACAAGGTGTTCGCGGACTCCGACACTTGGGAATGGGACCTGTCCGACTGGGACCTTCACTGGATCCTCTCCTGCTACGCGATCGCCACCACGATACGCTCGTACAAGAAATCGCGTTCCTAACTGTCCAACGCGTACTTCCCAGTACAGGCCAGCGACGCTACAACCACCCCAGCAAGGAAATCAACAAGCCCATGTCCCCCCCCCCACCTCATCCGGGCCCTCAGAGGTCCGCTGCTAGCGGCGGTCGCGGTCTCTCTGTTTGCGCCAACCCCGCTCGCCCACGCCGATGACGACGAGCCGACACCCGCGCCAAACCCAAGCTCTACCGCTACCGCAGCACCCACGCCGAGTCCGAGCCCTGAGCCGGTCAAGGTGGAGGTGTCGCTGACGAAGGTCCCGACCATCGCCGAGGCGGGAAAGAGGGCACATGTCGAAGGCTCGGTCACGGGCGAGCCGGGCGTCGAAGTTCATGCCGAGGCATGGACAGGCTCCGGGTGGACGCGCACGGCCAGCGCCACCTCGCACTCCGCCAACGGCACGTTCACTCTCGAGCTGAGCCACGACAAGACGAAGACCGGGAAGGTCACCTACCGGGTGACGGCTGACGCCACGGAAGGGACGACGGCGTCGGAAGAGTTCACCCTGACACGGATGCAGGTGTCCATCCTCATCGACAAGGCTCCCGCCACCGCCGAGGTGAAGAAGAAGGCCAAGGTCCAGGGCAGGATCGTCGGCCAGGCAGGGCTGAAGGTCCGTCTCGAAGCGTGGACCGGCTCGAAGTGGCAACAGACCGCCGCCACGACCGCCGACGCGAAGGGGAAGTTCCAGCTCCAGCTGGACTACAAGTCCACCAAGACCGGCAAGGTCAAGTACCAGGTCCTCACAGACTCGGCGGTCGGTCTCCGCAAGTCGGAGAAGTTCGTCCTGGAACGCCTGGGCTGGAAGTCGAAGATCACCCCCACGAAGCCCAGCGAAGTCAAGTACACCTACCGCAAGGGCTGCTCCGTCGGCCCGAACAAGCTTTCGACCATCACGATGACCTACCGCGGCTACGACGGAGACCTCCGCACCGGCACGCTGATCGTCCACAAGTCGGTGGCGAAGAAGGTCCGCGACGCGTTCAAGGAGGGCTTCGACAAAGGGTTCCGCATCTACCGGATGGACAACCCCGACCTGTGGAAGGGCGACGACATCAAGATGATGGCGGCGAACAACACCTCAGCCTTCAACTGCCGTCAGGTCACCGGAAACCCGTCGCGCGTCTCGCCCCACACGTACGGGAAGTCGATCGACATCAACCCAGCCGAGAATCCCTACCGGGTCGGCGGCAGGTGGTACCCACACGGCAAGTACGCCACCATCCGGCCGAAGGGGGTGACTGGGATGCTCTACAAGGACGGGCCGATGGTCAAGGCTCTCGAGAAGCGCGGCTTCCGCTGGTTCTCCGGCTGGGACTGGCACCACTTCCAGCGCTAAACACACAACCGCCCCGGCAGTCCATCAGATACCGCTCTTATCTCTCGCGGGGTGCGCCCGTCCTCCAGGCGGGGCAGCCGTACACCAGTAGAGGCATGAGTATCACCGGTGCAGCAGGCCTTCGGCTGAGGGTATCGATCTCGTCGGGCTGGGGGTTGGGTGCGGGGCGCAGGTATGCGATGTCTCTCATGCCTGTACTGGTATGCGGCTGCATCTCACGACGTCTCACCAGGAACGGCGATTGGCACACAACTGGCACACAATCGGCCCTCGAAGGCCTCAGAGCATGCGCGAAACCCCTAGCCAAACTATGTCTGACTAGGGGTTTCCCTAGTGGGCGATGCCAGGTTTGAACTGGCGACCTCTTCCGTGTCAAGGAAGCGCGCTACCACTGCGCCAACCGCCCGAGGTGGAGACGGGATTTGAACCCGTGTACACGGATTTG
>CAYVWO010000200.1:0-5481 GCA_964455495.1 uncultured Tessaracoccus sp. | reverse complement strand
AGGCACCGAGGCGGTCGAGCTGGGCCGGGCATTCTCCGGCGGGTGGAACCTTCCCCTCGGCCAACGGGTCCGGATCCACTACCTGGCGGGTTCGTGGGCGCGCGAGTTCCAGCAACATGCCGTCGACCTGCCGTGGGGCGCCTTCTCGATCGGGAGCAGGCAAGGGGTGACGGGACTGCAGTTCAGCCCCGTCATCGCCGTCGAGGCACTGGCCTGCGACGACTCGAGCCCCGTCGAGGACGGCGTCGCCTACGGCGTGGCGCTGGACTGGAGCGGCTCGTGGCGGATGCAGGTCGAGTGCGCATCGGTCGGGCAGCATGTGAGGGTCTCCGCCGGGGTCCACGAGGACACCTGCACGGTCACCCTCAGCCCCGGGCAGGGGTTCGTCTCGCCCGACACGCTCGGAGTGTTCAGCGGAACCGGCACCGACGGCGTGACCGCGGCCTGGCACGAGTTCCAGGCGACGCTCAGCCGCGACCTCGGCCCCGCCCTCCGCCCCGTGGTCTACAACTCCTGGATGGCGACCTACTTCGACGTCACGGCCCCGCACCAGAAGCAGCTGGCGCAGCTCGCCGCCGAGATCGGCGTCGAGACCTTCGTGGTCGACGACGGGTGGTTCAGGGGCCGCGCCGACGACACGGCAGGCCTCGGCGACTGGACCCCCGATCCAGAGAAATTCCCCCGCGGGCTGGGCGAGCTGGCCGCGTACGTCGGCGGCCTCGGCATGGGGTTCGGCCTGTGGATCGAGCCGGAGTGCGTGAACCCGGACAGCGACCTGTACCGCGCGCATCCCGACTGGGTCTACCGCGCGGGAGGGAGGCCGCTGGAGACGATCAGGAACCAGTACGTCCTGGACCTCGGCCGGGCCGACGTCATGGACTGGGTGGCCACCACCCTGCGCACGCTGCTCACGGAGGTCCCCCTCTCCTATCTGAAGTGGGACATGAACCGGCCGATCGGCGACGGCGGCCGCCCGGGCGATCCCCACGGCCGCGAGTGGTCCCTGCAACACACCCGCAACTACTACCGACTGGTGGAGATGCTGCGCGCCGAGTTCCCGCACGTCGTGCTGGAGGCCTGCTCCGCGGGAGGCGCCCGGATCGACAACGCCGTGCTCGCTCGCGCCGACGTCGTGTGGACGAGCGACGAGGTGGGGGCCAGGGACCGGCTCGTCATCCAGGACGGCTTCCTCACCGCCTACCCGGCGTGGGCCATGAGTTCCTGGGTGAGCGACGACCCGGGGCACCGCGATCGGCTCACCCCCAGCACGGGGTATCGGTTCGCCGTCTCGATGTGCGGCGTTCTCGGCATCGGCGCTGACCTGTCGGCCTGGGACGCCGAACAACGAGCGACGGCGGCGACGATGATCGCCGCCTACAAGGACCTGCGCGGCATCGTCCATCGCGGCCGGCTGCGCAGGCACGGACGCGTCGGCGAGCTCGGCTACTGCCTCGAGTACAACGGTCCGGCCGACGACCCCCGCACCGTGCTCTTCGTCTTCGACAAGGACCGCGACCGGTCTCGCGACCGCGAACTGGTGCGCGTCCATCCGTCGGGTCTCCGACCCGGCGCCGTCTATCGCGTGGGGGACGCCGGTCCCACGGTGACGGCGGAGGCGGCCCGCCATGTCGGGATCCCCATCGGCTTCGGGTGGGCCGACGATGCGGACGTCGTCGTGCTGACTCCCGTCGATTCCACGCCCTGACAACAAGCCCACACACCGAGAACATGTTCACGTGGCCCGCCCGGCATTGCCCGAGCGCGCCACGAGGTTCCAGGAGGAAAGACCATGACCAGTACCGCGACCTCGCTCACCACTGCGGAGGGCGAGTGGGAGGTTCCGGAGGAGCTACGGGCACGACGGGAGTCCGGGCAGGCCGTGGCCTGGCGACGCGCGCTGACGTTGCCGACCTACGAACCTGACGACCCCTCGGACTTCCCGATGTACCTGGATCACCGGGTGTACCAGGGATCGAGCGGGCGCGTCTACCCCATGCCGTTCGTCGAGGGGATCGCGCGGCAGGCGGTCCCGCGGAGCTGGGACGCGGTGTTCCTCGAGAACGAGTACCTCCGGATCGTCGTGCTGCCAGAGCTCGGGGGCCGGATCTACTCTGGCTACGACAAGACCACCGGCTACGACTTCTTCTATCGCAACCGCGTGATCAAGCCCGCTTTGGTGGGACTCGACGGGCCGTGGATCAGCGGTGGCGTCGAGTTCAACTGGCCGCAACACCATCGGCCCGGCACCTACTTCCCGACGGAGTCCGTCGTGGATCTGGACGCCGACGGGAGCGCGACCGTGTGGTGCGGCGACCACGATCCCTTCGTCCGCATGCAGGGCACGCACGGGATACGGCTGCACGCGGACCGCTCGGTGGTGGAGATCGTCGCGAGGCTGCACAACAGGACGAGCACGGACCAAACCTTCCTCTGGTGGGCCAACGCGGCCGTGCGGGTGCACGACCGGTACCAGTCGTTCTTCCCACAGGACGTCGGCTACGTCGCCGACCACGCGCGCCGCGCCATCTCGGCCTTCCCCCGGGCGGACCGTCCCTACTACGGGGTGGACTACCCCCGCCTCGCGGAGTCGCGACCCGGCGCCGACCGGATCGACTACTACCGCAACATCCCCGCACCCACCTCCTACATGGTCGTCGACACCGACGAGTCGTTCTTCGGCGGCTACGACCACGCCGCCGGCGCGGGGGTGGTGCACTGGGCCGACAGGAGGATCGCGCCCGGAAAGAAGCAGTGGACCTGGGGCAACTCGCCCTTCGGCCACGCGTGGGACAGGCACCTGACCGATGAGGACGGCCCGTACGTCGAGTTGATGGCCGGCGTCTACACCGACAACCAGCCCGACTTCGCCTGGCTCAAGCCCGGGGAGGTCAAGCGGTTCTCGCAGTTCTGGTACCCGATCCCCGCCATCGGACCGGCCCATCAGGCCACCACCGACGCCGCGGTGCACGTCGACCTCACCCCCTCGGAGTCCGGGCTCGCCGTCGAGGCCCGATTCGCAGTGACTCGACCTACCGACGCGCTGCTCCGGATCCGCACCGAGGACGGCGGGTCGCTGTGCGAGCGGACGGCGCGGCTGACCCCCGGACAGGTCGAGCGGCTCTCGGCCACGCTCCCCGACGGCGTCGACCCGGCATCGGTCCGGGTCGAGCTGTGCGAGGGCGCGACGGTCGCGCTGGCCTGGCGGCTCGTCGAACCCGACGACGCGGAGCCCTGGTCCGCCTCCGAGCCCGCCCCTCCCTCCCGGATCGGAAGCGTCGACGAGCTGTACCTGACCGGCCTGCACCTCGAGCAGTATCGCCACCCGACCCGCTCCCCGCTGCCCTACTGGACGGAGGCGCTGCGGCGCGACCCCGGGGACGCCCGCGTGAACCTCGCGCTGGCCAGGCGCGACTACCGCGCCGGGACCTACGAGGAGGCGCGTCTCCACGCCGAGGCGGCTGTCGGCCGGCTCAGCGTCCGCAACGAGCGGCACCGGGACACGGAGGCCTACTACGTCCTCGGGCTTGTCCTCGCCCGGCTCGGAGACGCCGACGAGGCGATTCGGAACTTAGGCCGCGCCGGATGGGACCCGGGCTGGGCGATGGCGGCCGGCTACGAGACCGCGACGATCATGGCCCGCCGCGGGGACACGGCTCGCGCGCTCGCCGAGGCCGAGTCGCTGCTCGCCCACGGACCCGAGCATCCGCGGCTCTCCGCGCTGCGCGTCATCCTGCTCCGCCGGCTCGGCCGCCACTCCGAGGCCGACGCCCTGCTCCGCGCGGCCCGTCCGCACAGCCGGGTGGACGACATGCTCTCCTTCCTCGACGACGGCGTCCTCCCGGCCGATGGCGGCCTGTTGCTCGATCTCGGCCTCGACCTCGCCGCGGCGGGCGAGGAGTCGGCCGCCCTCGCCGCCTGGCAGAAGGCGACGGTCAGCGCCGTGGCCGTCTCCGGAAACGCCCGTCCGATGGCGCACTACCTGCGAGCGGCCCTCCTGGAGCGCCGCGGGGGCTCGGCGGAGGCGGCGGCCGAGCGTTCGTCGGCACGAAACTGCGACCGGCGTTGGGCCTTCCCCAACGGGCTCGATGCGCACGACGCGCTGGTGGCGGCCATCGCCGCCGACCGGACCGACGCCGTCGCCAAGCTACTGCTCGGCATGCTGCTCTACGACGCGGGCCGGCGCGGAGAGGCGTCCTCGCTCTGGGACGCCGCGATCGACGACGGCCTGCAGGACGCCGTCTTGTTCCGCAACGCCGGACTGGCCTCGTACAACGTCGTCGGCGACGACGAGGCCGCGTGGCGGCGTTACGCCAAGGCGCGCACCCTCGCCCCCGCCGACCCGCGGCTTCTCTTCGAGCAGGACCTGCTGGCCGAGCGGCTCGGACACCCGGCGGCCGAGCGGCTGCGGCGCTTGGAGGGCGACCTCGAGCTGGTTGCGCGCCGCGACGACTTGGCCGTGAGCTACGCCACCCTCCTGACCGCCTCCGGGCGCCCCGCGGAGGCGCTCTCCTGGCTGGAGTCGCGGGAGTTCCAGCCGTGGGAGGGCGGCGAGGGGGCCGTTCTCGCGGCGTGGGATGCCGCCCGCGCGGCGCTCGTGCTGCCCCTGGCCGACCCGCCCCCCACGCTCGGCGAGGCCCGGCCCATGGTGGTGCCGCCAGTCGCCGTCCACACCGACGGCAGCACGGACTACTTCGCCACCAGCCTGCCGGAACTCCTCCTCTTCGCCCGGCCCGACGACCGGTGAGCGCGGAGACGGTCGTCCGGCTCCGTCGAGGCGACGTCGAGGTCGCGGTCGCGCCGCGCCTCGGCGGCCGAACGATGTCCATGCGGTTCGGCGGGCACGAGTTCCTCTGGCGAAATCCCGCGCTGATCGGTGCCGCCCTCGAGCCGCTGAGCGACCCCGTGGCGCCACGGGCCGGAGCGGGATTCGCCGACTGGCAGAACTGGGGCGGGGACAAGACCTGGCCCGCGCCTCAGGGCTGGTCGGGTGGGCCGAGCGAGTGGCCCGGCCCACCCGACCCAGTGCTAGACGCCGGTGCATACCTGGTACTGGAGCACACCCCCAGCCGGGTAGTGGTCGAGAGCGGAACGGATCCGCGAACAGGTCTGTGCATCCGACGCGACGTCGGCATTGACCGCGACGGATCCGTGGCGGTCACCTCGACCCTGACCAACAAGTCCTCCTCACGGACGAGCTGGGCGGCGTGGGGGGTGGCGCAACTCGCCTTCGAGAGCACCGACGTGGATACGCGCGAGGCCTACGTGCGGGTGTCGAGTTCCGGCGACCACGACCCCGTCACTCTGTTCGCCCCGCTCGGACGGATCCGATGGGTGCGCGAGGACGGCGCAATCCGGGTGCCGTTCGCCGATGTCGTGGGCAAGATCGGGTTCCCGGACGCGACTGGCGAGGTGCTCCTCCGACGGCGCGGCCACCCGGGGCTGAAGCTGACGTTCGCCGTCGAGCCGACCGCGGCCTATCCG
>CAYVWO010000199.1:0-5482 GCA_964455495.1 uncultured Tessaracoccus sp. | reverse complement strand
CGACGCCGCGGACCGCTTGATCTCGTCGCGCAGGCTCGCCTCGGTCGCGGTCTCGTGCAACAGGTCGACGTCAAGGTGGTTGAACGCGCGCCACAGCAGCGGCTGCTTCGAGAGGAAGCTCACCTCGTCGCGATACGAGCCGACGCAGTGCCGGATCGCCTCGGCGCACTGTTCCTCGCTCGCGCCGTTGTCGCGGCCCAGCACCCAGATCGACGCCGTCAGCCTCCGCAGGTCCCATTCCCATGCGCCGGTGTGGGCCTCGTCGAAGTCGTTGAGGTCGATGACCTGATTGCCCTCCGGCGAGCGGTAGAAGCCGATGTTGCCGATGTGCGCGTCGCCGCAGGCGGTCGTGTGCACGCCCGCGGACGGCAGGTGCGCGACGTCCCAGGCCATCAGGTTCGCGGTGCCGCGCAGCAGGCCGAACGGCGAGGCGGACATGCGCGCCGTGCGGACGCCGAGCAGCCACGGCAGGCGCCCCTCGTGAGAGCGCTCGATGATGTCGACGACGTTCGGCCGGTTGGGCGTGGGGGTCCACTCGCCGAGGGTGCCGAGCGGCACCCGGGCCCGCAGCCTCTTTCCGTGTGCCAGGCGTTCCTGGCGATCGGTAGCGGGTATGCGGAACGAGGTGAACGCGTCGGCGTAGTGGGATTCTCCGGCCATGGGCCTCATCATGGCGTGTTCCGGGGGCGAACGCGGAAGTGGATCGCACTTCGAATGCGGTCACCCGAAGTGCGATCCACTTCACACCACACTGGGATTTCCCGTCTGTCGCCCAGTCCCGGACGCGACGCGCCCGAGCCCACCCCCAAAGTTGGCCAACCGAACAGGTCTCCCGAAGCAGTGTGTTCCTAGGGTCGCGCAAGGTTGTCCCGGGCGGCACGGGACAAGGTCCCGGCACGTGCCGGGATTCTCGTCCGCGGGGCTATAGGCCGGCCTCGCGGGCCTTCACCGCGGCGGAGGCACGGTCGACGACATGCAGCTTCGCGAAGATGTTGGAGACGACGTTGCGCACGGTCTTGTCGCTGACCCCGAGCAGCGACGCGATCGCGGGGTTGTCCCGGCCCCGGACGATCAGGGCGAGGACCTCGCGCTCGCGCGGCGTCAGCTGCGGCAGCGGCGCCGACGCGACGCCGAACCCGCCGAACCAGTCGGACATCCGCCGGGCGAGGGCCGCCGAGAACACGGCCTCCCCGTGGGCGGCGGAGCGGATCGCCGCGAGGATCGCCTCCGGGGGCTCGGTCTTGAGCACGTATCCGCGTGCGCCCTCGCGCACCGCTTGGAAGATGGTGGCGTCGTCGTCGTACATCGTGAGCACGAGCACGGCCGTCTCCGGGGAGGCGCTCGCGAGCGCCCGCGCCGCCTCGATCCCGTGCAACCCGGGCATGCTCAGATCCAGCACCGCGACGTCGGGGCGCAACTCCTCGGCGAGCCTCAGCGCCGCGGTCCCGTCGCTGGCTTGGCCCACGACGACCAGGTCGTCGCACACGTCGATCAGGCCCGCGAGACCCTCCCGGTAGACGGGATGATCATCAGCCAGGAGCACCCTGGTCGCCATCGTCACCTCCAACGGGCAGATCGAGAGAGACCACCGTACCGCCGCTCGCGAGGCTCTCGATAGTCACCGCGCCGCCGAGCTCGGCGGCGCGCTCCCGCATCGACGTCACCCCGACGCCGGCGTGCGCGCCCGCGGGAATGCCGCCGCCGTCGTCGGCCACGGCCACGAGGCAGCGGCCGGTCTCGCGCCGCATCGTCACGGTGCAAGAGGTGGCGTCGGCGTGGCGGGCGGCATTGCGGAGCGCCTCGACGGTGATCCGGAACGCTGCCACCTCGACCGCGGCGGGCAGCGGCCGCCTCCCGAGGTCGCCCAGGCCGTCGGCGTCCACGATCACCTGCAGCGGGGCGAGACTCACCCCCACGTCCTCGATCGCGGCGACGAGCCCACGGTCGTCGAGCGCCGGCGGGCGCAGCTCGTAGGAGAGGTCGCGCAGCGCCTCCGAGGTGACCCGCGCGTCGCGCGCGATGCCGTCCAGAACGTGGAGCGTCCGTTCCGGGGAGTCGGGCCACTGGAGCACGAGCCGACGCGCGGTCTCCGACTGCAGCGCGATGCCCGCGAGGGTGGGCGCAACGTCGTCGTGCATGACGCGCCGCATCGCCCGGCGCTCCTCCTCGCGCGCGAGCACGAGTTGCTCGCGCGACCGACGCAGCTCCGCCGTGAGCTCCAGCTGGTGCAGCGCCGTGCCGATCTGCCGAGCGAGATCCGAGAGGAGCCTGTGTTCCTCGGCCGTCAGCCTGTCGCCGCGGCCGCGGGTGTAGGCGGTCAGCGCGCCGTCGGCGTCGTCGACGCGGAACACGACCGCCTCCGCCTCGGGGGCCACGTTGGCGTCGCAGCCCGAGGAGGCGGAGACCGCGCCGGCGGTGAGCGTCACGAGCGGGAGCCGCAGCGCCCGCCCCATGTCGAGGATGACCCGCGTGAAGTCGACATCGCGGCCCGCGAGCGACTCTGCCGCCCGGCTCAACAGGTGGTAGGGCGACTGCGGGTCGCGGTAGACGATCCAGTTGACGCCGCGCTCGGTCCGGCTGCGCAGGATGGGGGCGCCCACCGCGACGGCGATCGCACCGACCACCATGAACGTCGCGGTGTCCCAGTGCAGCCACACCGCGACGGTCCGCGCGACGGCGAGCATCGCGAGGAGGGAGACGAGGACGACGACGGTGTCGACCAGGATCCGCACGAGGACCGACTCCATCTCGAAGAGCCGGATGCGCAGCAGTGCGACGCCGAACCCGAAGACCATCACCATGCCCGGCAGCCCGACGAGGTCGTCCGGCAGCAATGGGCGACCCATCAGCGCGTGCGGCACGATCCAGAGCGTCAGGGCACCCGCGAGCGCGGAGAGGCTCGTGCCGCCCAGCCACAGCAGCTGCTGGCGCCCCACGAAGTCCGAGCCGTCCAACCGCATCCGCACCATCCGGTGCAGGATGACCGCCGCGATGGCGAGGATGGCCAACACCGAGATCATGGACTCGGCGCGGATCACGTACTGCACGCGCTGGGCCGTCATCGGCATGAGGAGAAGGATGAGCGCTGAGGCGCAGAGCCACAGCACGAGCGGCCCCGTCGCGATGGAGAGGCGAACCGCCCGCCGCGCCACCCGGGGCACCAACGGGGTCGGGAAGAGGATCGCGAACAGCAGTGCCTCACCCCACAGCAGCGAGTAAAGGCCCTGGGTGTTGGCCACGAAGTGGACCCGCCACCACATGCTGTTCAACTCCGCGAGCGGCATCCCGAGCAGCATCGTGGGGAGGCTGCTGGCGAGCCCGGAGGAGAACACGAGCGCCGCTCCCAACGCCCGGTCCGACGGTTGCCGCACGAACGCGTAGGCGGCGAGCGCGAGCAGGGACGCGACGAAGAGAAGCGTCCACGCGCCGTCGAGGAGCCGCTCCCCGGCGAGCGGGAGCGTCGGAGTCAGGGGCAGCGTCGCGTGGCTGCCGTCGGCGAAGGCCACCGCGACCTCGTGAGCGCCGCGCGTCACGTCGGTGACCGCTATGCCGTCGGGGACCGGACAGCCGTCGGTGTGGCGCGGCACCACCCCCGCCGACGACCACGAGCCCGCGTCCGCGGTGATCCAGGCGCACGAGGACGGGGTCAGCACGCGCCAGGCGAAGAAGGAGGCGCCCAGCGCCAGCACGATGAGCGCGCCGATGAGCGCGCTCCACGCGACCGAGCGCGGCCTGTCCGGGACACTCAACGGGCGTTGGGTTAGGGCGACAGGATCGGGCTGAACGCTCATGGCCGAACAGTACGCAAGCGAGGTCCCGTTGGCTATGGCGAAGGTCGCCAGGCGGCGGCCGCGCGCTGCTGGCGCCAGAACTCGGCGAACCGCCCGCCGGTGGCCAACAGCTCGTCGACGGGACCTTCCTCGAGGACTCGTCCCTCGTCGACGAAGAGCACCCGGTCGGCCGCGCGGATGCTGGTGAGGCGGTGGGCGACGAGGACGCGGGTGCGCGCCACGGGGTCGGAGAGGAGCGCGTCGGCGATCGCGGACTCGTTCTCGGAGTCGAGCGCGCTCGTCGCCTCGTCGACGAGGAGGACCGGCGCGGGCTTGAGGAGCGCGCGGGCGATGGAGACGCGCTGGCGCTCGCCGCCGGACAGCGCCGTCCCTCCCTCGCCGACCTGGGTGTCCCAACCGTCCGGCGAGCGTCGCACGATCGCGTCCACCCGAGCCAGCTCCGCCGCCGTGGCGAGCTCCTCAGCCGCGGCGTTCGGGCTTCCGACGAGCACATTGTCGCGCAGGCCGCCGTCGAAGAGGAAGGGGTGTTGGAACACCGCGCTCACCAGCCTCCGGCGCGCCTCCGCCGTGAGCGTCGCGGTGTCGACGCCGTCGATGAGCACGCTCCCCTCAACAGGCTCGTGGAGGCCCGCGAGGAGGGACAGGATGGTGCTCTTGCCGGCCCCGGAGGGGCCGACGATCGCGGTGGTGGTCCCAGGCTCGAACGCGAGGTCGAGTCCGTCGAGGATGCGCGGGGTCCTCACATCGGGCCAAGAGGCTCGTGGACACGGTGGGCGCCGCGTACGGTGTCGTCCTGTCGGCCGGCCCGACCTACTACAGAGTTCAGTCGCTAGCCCGCGGCTGCCTTCTTGCGTATCACCCCGGACTGAACAATACGGTGGAAGCAGAGTGTCAAGACAACCACTCCGGGCGACCCCGAGCCTCGGCCGCGTCAGCTCCGCAGCCCCGCCACCAACACGCCCGGGTCGACGTCCAGTGCTTCGGCGACCTTCAGGATGTTGTGCAGCGAGAGGTTGCGTTGGCCGCGTTCGACCTGGCCAACGAAGGTCCAGTGCATGTTGCTGCGGTCGGCGAGGGCTTCCTGGCTGAGACCGAGCGCCTGACGGTGCTCGCGCACGCGCGCACCGAACTCACCCGCGGCGGGAGAGATTGGAGGCTTGGGAGTGGCGCTTGGCACGGACCAATCCCATACGTCCCAAGACTCTCAATCCAGAGACGATACGTCTAGAGACGATGTACCCTACTCGCGAGCCTTGACCTCACGCCCAGCTTCGCAACGCCCTCGACCTCTCTCAGCCACCTCGACCATGCTCACGCTCGCTACCTCGGCTGCGACGACCCGCAGCTCCGACGTGAGCTCAACCAAGCCGTCTTCGAACGCATCTACATCCACGACGACGAAGTCACTGGCATCGACCTCCATCGCGTCTTCCGACCGATGCTCGATGAAGACCCCACCGCCGCACTCCAAGAAGACGCTGCCGCCAACACACCCACCGACCGCCCGGGTGTCATCCACCGTCTCGGCCGCACCTACCTCCGTCGCGAGCGTCCCCGTGGCCTCTTCGAGTGGGAACGAAAAAACCAGCGACCTTCTCAGGTCGCTGGTTCTAACATAGCGTTTTTGGTAGCGGGAACAGGATTTAACCCTCTGACCTATGGGTTATAGGGCGTCGATTCTTCAACCCCTA